>JANXXF010000507.1 GCA_025350775.1 Actinomycetes bacterium | reverse complement strand
CGGGCCGCGTCGCGAAGAGGCGGGCGTAGAAGGTGGAGTCCGGCGGCGCGAAGCCGACGACGCGCCAGCCCTTCGCCCGGGCGACGTCGAGCGCGGCCGCTAGCCGCTGTAGCGCAGCGCGGTCGATGTGCGTGTACCCGTCGTACTGGCCGGCGCGGAAGCCGGCGAAGGTGCCCTGCCACGTCGACGGCTGCGGACGCGCCGCGGCCGGGTCGAGCTCGAAGGCGTACATGCGCACGCCATCGGGGCGCAGGCGATGCCGGGCGCGCCCCGGCCGAGCACGCAGTGATCGCCGAACGTCTCGCGCTCGTAGCCGCGCAGGGCCGCCCCGATCCCTCCGCTGCGGCGCACGATCCGCCAGCTGTCCTCGAGCGCCGACCGGCTCAGCACGTACCCGAGCCGGTGGGCGAGGCTCGGCCGGAACTCCTCGGCGAAGCCCCACGTCGGGTTCAGCCACATGAAGTCCACCGACAAGTAGACGGTGAGCCTGCGGCCCGGCTCGATCCGGGCGACGTCGCTGAACAGCGTGCGCAGCGACCGCGGTCCGATACCCGGCAGGCCGAGGTTCGTGAAGGTCTCCTCGCCGGCACGCGGCCCGATCTTCAGCACCCTGCTCGAGCCGACGACCACGGTCGTCGTGGCCGGGCGCCGGCGCAACACGTCCTCCTTGAAGCGCAGGTACGAGACACCGCCGATCGCGTCGTCTCCGATCAGGCAGCCGGCGGTGGGGCCTGAGGTTGCGGCGGCGAGCACCCCGCCGTCGTAGAACCAGCCGAATGGGTCGACGCGCCAGTTCGCCACCGCGACGGCGATGCCGACTGCAAGCGGGACGATCAGCAGGAGCAGGAGGCGGCGCACGCTCTAGAACCTGAAGTAGATGAAGGGGCTCGTGGTGGCGATCGACACGACGGCGATCCCGGCAACTCCGGAGACGACGGCGACCCTGGCCCAGCCCCACTCGCCGAAGCGCCAGCGCCACTCCTCCGGCAGACCCCACATCAGCGCGGCCGAGACGACGATGTACGCGAGCAGCCGCCCGGGGACGGCACCGAGCCCGTGGGCTCCGGCCATGCCCGCGTACAGCTTCCCGGCGTCCCCGACGGTCTGCATCCGGAATAGCACCCAGCCGAGCGTGACCAGAACGAACGTCACCAGGACGGCCGCAGGCCGCGGAACACGAAACGGCAGCACCGCCGACAGCCGCCGGTGCACGACGAGCAGGGCGCCGTGCCAGAGGCCCCAGAGCACGAACGTGATCGACGCGCCGTGCCACAGCCCGCCCAGCGCCATCGTGGCAACGAGGTTCGCATCGCGGCGCACCGGGCCGCGCCGATTGCCGCCCAGCGGGATGTAGAGGTAGTCGCGCAGCCAGGTGGAGAGCGTGACGTGCCAGCGGCGCCAGAACTCGCTGGGTGTCGCGGCCCGGTACGGCCGGTCGAAGTTCCACGGCAGCTCGATGCCGAAGATCCGCGCCAGGCCGAGCGCCATGTCGGAGTACGCGCTGAAGTCGAAGTAGATCTGGAAGCCGAAGCCGAGCGCTGCCGCCCACGCCTCCAGCAGGCCGAGCGACCCGGGTCGGGCGAGGTACGGGTTGGCCCAGTGCGCGAGCCCGTCGGCAAGCAGCGTCTTCTTGGCCAGGCCGATCGAGAAGAGCATCAGCCCGGAGCGGATGCGCTCGGGGTCGAAGCGGGCGCGCGCGCTCAGCTGCGGGGCGAGGATGCCGTAGCGGACGATCGGCCCGGCGATCAGATGCGGGAAGAACGAGATGAACAGCGCGTAGCGGAGCGGGTTGCGCTCGGCCTCGAGGTTGCCGCGGTAGACGTCCACCATGTACGAGATGCCCTCGAATGTGTAGAAGCTGATGCCGATCGGCAGCAGGATCCCGTGGGCGAAGGCGCGGACTCCCGGAAAGCCCTCGCCGGCGATCAGCTCGGCGAGGTCGGTCGCGTACCCGGCGACGAAGCCCGCATATTTGAAGTAGCCGAGCAGGGCGAGCGCGCCGACGATGCCGGCGGCGAGAATCGTGCCGCGGCGGCCGGCACAGCGCGGGTGGCCGACGAGCAGCCCCACCGTGAAGGTGATCGCCGTGGATGCTGCCATCAGCGCGATGAACCACAGCTCGGCGTACGCGTAGAAGAAGTAGCTGGAGCCGACGAGCAGGAGCAGCCGGAGGCGCTGCTCGCGCAGCAGGAAGAACGCGGCCGCCACCGCCGGCAGGAAGAACAGCAGGAACGGGTAGCCGTTGAACAGCATCGTCGGGCCTAGCGAGGGGGGCCGGTGGGGGCTGCCAGGTCGGCGAACGGCCGCTCGGGCGCGACGCGGCCCTCGGCGGCGGCCAGCTCGTCGAGGTCGAGCGGCCGACGACGGCGGCCAAGGACGGCGAGCGCAACGGCGAGGGCGTGGGCGCGGGCAGGCACGACCAGATCGGTGTCGTGGAAGTAGCAGTGCAGCGTCGGCGGGGCGGCCGGCGAGAGCGCCGCGCGGGCGGTCATGCCGAGTGAGTGGGTGGTGGGCAGCTCGAGCAGGCGGAGCGGCGGGACGGCGGCGGCGGGAGCGCCCGGGGCGCCCGGGGCGGCGGCGGGAGCGGCGGCGGCCGCGGGAG
>JANXXF010000494.1 GCA_025350775.1 Actinomycetes bacterium | reverse complement strand
ACATGGCGGGAATCGCTACTGCGACAACGCCCGCCGCCGCGCTCCGGCAGCCCGCCGCACACCGGTAACCCGCCGCGCCGCCCTACCCGCGCCCCGATCGCCCGCCGCTCCGCCCTACCGCGTCAGCAGCCGGAACGCCATCTCGAAGCCCCGCCCCAGCGGGATCGCCATCCGGATCATCAGCCCCGCCAGCGGCTCGAGGTAGCGGGCGCCGGTCGCGTCGCCGACGTCCACGGGGTCGAAGCCGATCTCGCGGGCCAGCCCGGCCACGACGCCGCGGGCGGCCTCGTCGTCGCCGCACAGCAGCACCGTCGCCACCTGCCCGTCGAAGTCGGGCGAGGTGCGGATCGTGTGCGCGTAGACGTGATTCCAGCCCTTCACCAGCCGCGCCGCCGGCAGCAGCTCCTGCAGCCGCTCGAGCCCCGACGTGCCGTACAGCTCCGGCAGCGCCGCCTGGCCCGGATGGTTCGCGTACGGGTTCATCGTGTCGATCACGACCTGGCCGGCGAGGCCTCCCAGCGTCACAACCGTCTCCTCGGCGACCCGCCACGGCAGCGCCAGTACCGTCACTTCGGCGCCCTGCACCGCCTCGGCGTAGGGCACCCCATTGGCCGGGTCGCGTGACCCCATGACGACGTCGTGGCCGGCCTCGCGGAAGCGCTCGCCCAGGCCCCCGCCGATCTTCCCCGTGCCGAGCACCGCTATCCGCATGGCCTGTCTCCCTGGTCGCCGTGTAGCGCCGGCTACCGCACGAGCGCGCGGCGCCGGACGCTGTAGGCTCGGAGCATGGCAAACGTACGGGCAAAGGTGTTCGAGTACACGACGAGCGTCGACCGTGACCTGCGCGTCAGCTCGGAGGGCGAACAGCCGGTCGAGTTCGGCGAGAGCTGGACGCCCGAGCACATCCTGCTGGCCGCGCTGCTGCGCTGCGCGATCGCGAGCCTCACCTACTACGCGACGCCGGCCGGGATCGTGGTGGCGGTAGCGGGCGAGGCGCACGGGACGGTGACGCTGCGCGAGGACGAGGGCGTGTTCGGGCTGGTCGCGGCGGACGCGCGCTTCGACCTCGAGCTGACGCCACAGCCGGAGCCGGAAGCGCTGGTCAAGCTGCTGCGCAAGGCGAAGGCCGGCTGCTTCGTGTCCAACTCGCTGTCGGTGCATCCCGAGTTCCACTGGCGTGTGAACGGCGCAGACGTCGACCTGACGTGAGCGCTGCCGCCCCCCTCGACGTCGCCGCCGTCCGCGCGCGCTTCCCGGCGCTGCGCCGTAACGAGCAGGTGTTCCTCGACGCGCCGGCCGGGACGCAGGTGCCCGACGCGGTGATCGAGGCCGTCGCCGGCTACCTGCGCGAGTCGAACGCGAACCTCGGCGGCGCGTTCGGCACGAGCCGCCGCTCCGACGAGCTGGTCGGCCACGCGCGCACGACGGCCGCCCGCTTCCTCGGCTGCACGGCCGAGGAGGTCGTCTTCGGCGCGAACTCGACGACGCTCAACTTCCACCTCTCACGCACCGCCGGCCGCGACTTCCTGCCAGGCGACGAGATCGTCTGCACACGGCTCGACCACGACGCGAACATCGCTCCCTGGCTCGAGCTCGCCCACGACCGGGGCCTCACCGTGCGCGTGGCCGACTTCCGCGACGACGGCTCGCTCGACCTGGACGACCTGGCCCGGCTGATCGGCCCGCGGACGCGCGTGGTGGCGTGCACGTGGGCCTCGAACGCGCTCGGCACAGTGAACGACGTCGCCCGCGTCGCCGCGCTTGCGCACGCGGCCGGCGCGCTCGCCTGGATCGACGCCGTGCACTGGGCGCCACACGGCCCGATCGACGTCGCCGCGATCGGCGCGGATGTCCTGCTCTGCTCGCCGTACAAGTTCTACGGGCCGCACCTCGGACTCGCGTTCGTCCGCGCCGCGCTGCTCGGGGGCTGGCGGCCGTACAAGGTGCGCCCCAGCGACCCATTCCCGCTCGGCCACCGCCACGAAACGGGCACCGCGGCGCACGAGCTGCTCGCAGGCTTCGTCGCGGCGGTCGAGCACATCGAGGGCCTCGGCTGGCCGGCGATTCAGGCGCAGGAACGAGCCCTCGGCGAGCGGTTCCTGGCCGGCCTGCCACCGAACACCCGCCTGCACGGGCTGCCGGCGATGGAGGGCCGCGTGGCGACGTTCTGCGTGAGCGTCGACGGGGTCGCACCTGCGGAAGCCGCGCGCCGCCTCGCCGAGAAGGGCTTCGCCGTGTGGGACGGCGACTTCTACGCGCACGAGGTGATGCCGCGGCTTGGCCTGCCCGACGGCGCGGTACGGATCGGCTTCGTCCACTACAACACGCGCGACGAGGTCGATGGCGTGCTCGCGGCGCTGGCGGGGCTGGAGTGAGCGACGCCGCCGGAGTGAGCGGCGCGACCGGCGGCTGCGCCGTCCCGGCTGACGGTGCGACCCCGCTCTGGCAGCGGCTCGGCATCGTGCCCGGGTGCACGCTCGCGCTCGTCGGCACCCCGGACGGCTTCGAGATCCCGGGTCTGCCCGCGGGCGTCCGCACCCTGGAGCGCGCGTCCGAGCCGCTCGACGTCACCGTCTTCTTCACGAGCCGCGAGCAGACGCTGCGCGGACGGATGGCGCTGCTCGAGCCGTGGATCACGCCGGCGGGCGGCCTCTGGATCGCCTGGCCGGAGCCCGGCACCGGCCGCGAGACCGATCTCTCCGCTGAGGTCGTGCAACAGGTCGGTCTGAAGCACGGCCTCGTCGACGGCGGGGCGGCCTCGATCGACGAGACGTGGACGGCGCAGCGGCTCGTGCGCCGGCACGGCGACAGGGCGCGGTAGCCGCTCCGTGAGCCAGGCACTCCCGATCATCGAGGCACGCCACCAGGAGGAGGCCGACGAGATCTGCGAGCAGCTGCGTGCGGCGGGCATCAAGTGTGGCGCGGCGCTCATGCCCGATCGCACCTCGGCGACCGCGTGGCTGCGCTCGCTCGGCCCCGGCGCCGACAAGCTGTACGTCTTCGTCCACGAGGACGACGTCGAGCGGGCGCGGGTGGTGCTGGCGGAGCGCCTGCGTCTCTAGCTCGCGGCCGCCCCACCTCCCGGTAGCATCGCGCCCCTATGGTCTACGAGCGCCACGTCCTTCCCAACGGCCTGCGTGTGGTCACCGCGCCGATGCCCCAGGCCCAGTCGGTCTCCTGCTTCCTGATGCTCGCCGCAGGCTCCCGCTACGAGACCCGAGAGCAGAGCGGGATCGCCCACTTCGCCGAGCACATGTTCTTCAAGGGCACCGAGCGCCGGCCCGCCGCCAGGGACATCGCCGCCGAGATCGACAACCTCGGCGCCGAGTTCAACGCGTTCACCGGCAAGGAGTACACGGGCTACTACGTGAAGGCCGCCGCCGAGCATCGCGACGCCGCGCTCGACGTGCTCGTCGACATGCTGCGCTTCTCCAAGTTCGACCCCGAGGAGATCGAGCGCGAGAAGGGCGTGATCGTCGAGGAGATGAACATGTACTTCGACACGCCGCGCGACTTCATCGGCGGCGTCTACGAGGATCTGCTCTACGGCGACCAGCCGCTGGGCTGGGACATCATCGGTACCAAGGAGACGGTGCGCGCGGCCACCCGCGACACGTTCCAGGACTACATCGGGCGCTGGTACAAGCCGTCGCGGCTGGTGGTCGGCGTCGGCGGCCAGGTCGGCGAGGGCCTGCTCGACAGGATCGGCGAGCTGCTCGGCGACATGCCCAAGGAGAAGACCCCGAAGCCGAAGCCGGTGAAGCCGCACGCGAACGGGCGGGTGAAGGTCTTCACGAAGAAGTCCGACCAGGCGCACCTCGTGCTCGGCGTCGAGAGCTACCCGATCGGCCACCCCGACCGCTACCCGCTGCAGCTGCTGGCGACGGTGCTCGGCACCGGCATGTCGTCGCGGCTGTTCACCGAGGTGCGCGAGCGGCGCGGCCTCGCCTACTACGTGTTCGGCACGAACCACGCGTACACGGACGCGGGCTCGCTCTACGCGCAGGCGGGCGTGGACATCAAGCGCATCGACACCGCGATCACGACCATCGCCAAGGAGTTCCGCAAGATCGCCGACAAGAAGGTCGGCGCTACCGAGCTACGCAAGGCAAAGAACATCGCCCGGGGCCGCTTCGTGCTGAGCCTCGAGAGCCCGCAGGGGACGATCATGTTCGGCCTGCGCCGCGAGGTGCTCGAGGGCCGGGTCACCGAGCCGGTGGAGGTGCTTGCCGCGATCGAGCAGGTCACCGCCGACGATGTCCAGCGCGTAGCCCGCGACCTGATCTCGAGCGACAGGCTGCGGCTCGCCGTGATTGGCCCATTCGACGACCCGGCGCGCTTCGACCGGCTGCTCGGGTAGCTCCGGGCCGAGCGGACAGGCCGCAAGGCGACATGGCCAACGGCGACGACACCCAGCGCGCGCTCGCCGCTGCGGCCCGCCTCGCACAGGCGTACCTCGCGTCACTGCCTGAGCGGCCCGTCTTCCCGCCCGCGACGGTCGAGGAGCTGCGGGCCGCGCTCGGCGGGGCGCTGCCCACCGGGCCACGCGACGCCGCGCTCGTCATCGAGGAGCTGGCCGCCGCTGCCGACCCAGGCATCGTCACGACCGCGAGCGGGTGCTACTTCGGCTTCGTCATCGGCGGCGCCGTCCCCGCCGCAGTGGGCGCGGACTGGCTCGCCACGGCGTGGGATCAGAACGCCGGGCTCTACGTCTGCGGGCCTGCCGCCTCCGTCGTCGAGGAGGTCTGCCGCGACTGGCTCCTCGAGCTGCTCGGCCTGCCGCGCCACGCCTCGTTCGCGATCGTCACGGGCTGTCAGATGGCGCATTTCACCTGTCTCGCCGCGGCGCGCCACCGGGTGCTCAGCGACGTCGGCTGGGACGTCGCCGAGGATGGCCTCGCCGGGTCGCCGCCGATCCGGGTGGTCACGGGCGAGCTGCGTCACATCACCGTCGACCGGGCGCTGCGGTACCTCGGGATCGGCCGTCGCGCGATCCGCACGGTGCCGTGCGACCGGCTCGGCCGCGTCGACCCCGCTGCGCTGCGCCGCGAGCTCGCGAGCGGCAGCGGCCCCACCATCGTGGTCGCCCAGGCCGGCGAGGTGAACACCGGCTCCTTCGACGACCTGGTGGCAGTGGGCGAGGCAGCCCGGGAGGCGGGCGCCTGGCTCCACGTCGACGGCGCCTTCGGCCTGTGGGCGGCGACGAGCCCACGGCTCGCCCCGCTGCTCGCCGGCCACGAGCTGGCGCACTCGTGGGCCACCGACGCGCACAAGTGGCTCAACGTCCCGTACGACTCCGGCCTCGCGTTCTGCGCCGACGTGGAGGCGCACCGCGCAGCGCTCTCGGTGACAGCCGCCTATCTCGTCCAGGACGCAGGCAGCCGTCGCGACCAGGTCGACTGGACGCCGGAGTTCTCGCGCCGGGCCCGCGGCTTCGCGGTGTACGCGGCCATCCGCTCGCTGGGCCGCGACGGCATCCGCGACCTGATCGAGGGCTGCTGCGACCGGGCAACCGAGCTCGGCGCCGGCCTCGCCGCGCTCCCCGGCGCCGAGCTGCTGAACGACGTCGTGCTCAACCAGGTGCTCGTCCGCTTCGCCGACGACGCCGCGACAGCGCGCGTGCTCGCCGCGGTGCAGGCCTCCGGCGAGGTGTGGCTGAGCGGGACGACCTGGCAGGGGCGCCCAGCGATCCGCGTGTCGGTCTCGAACTGGCGGACCACCGCCGACGACGTTCGTCGTACTGTTGCCGCGTTCGCCACAGCCACCGGCTGACCGGCCGGTCGCCGCCCGGGCGGTCGCCGCTCTAGCCGTTACCGCCGACGCCCAGCGCGGCCGTCACGCCGCGAGCGAGCCGCGCCGCCGCCGCCGCGTCGATGCCGGGCCGGTACGTCATGACGGCGAGGAGCTTCGGCCCCCCGGGCGCGAAGACGATCGCCACGACGTGGCGGGCCTTGTCGGTCCAGCCGGTCTTCTGCGCGACCGGGAGGCCGGCCCGCACCGCGCCCACCAGCGGCCCTCCCTCCGGCCGCGCAGCGAGCAGCAACGCCAGGCCGAGTCTCGCCTCGTGCACCGTCAGGCCGGTACGGCGGAGGGCGTCGGCGTTGCCGAGGGCGGCCGCATGGACGGCACGGACAATGCGGCCCAGGTCACGCGGGGTGGAGCGCCGCCAGGTGAGGAGCGGCGGCGGGGCAGGCGCGTCGAGAGCGGTGGCCTGCGTGAGCCGGTACGTGCCTGGAAACGTCGTCGCCGACGCTCCGATCGCCTGGAAGCGGGCGAGCAGGAGCGCCGCCGCGCGGCTCTCGGAGCCGTCGCCGAGACGCAGAAAGACCCGGTTCGCGGCGTCGTTCGACGAGAGCGAGACCATCGCGCTGACATCGCCCCACACAGCCGACCGCTCGGGGAACGGGCCGTAGCGACGCAGCGCCTCGATCATCACGCCGAGCTTGACCGTGGAGGCGGCGAGGAACGAGGCGTCAGCATTCCAGCTGGCATAGCTGCCGGAGGCGAGATCCTGGACGTAGACGCCCGCCCAACCGGGAAAGGCGCGACCGAGGACGGCGAGCCGCGCCGAGAGCGCCTCGTCGCGGATAGTCGCCGCCCTGGCCACCGCTCCGCTCCGAGGCAGCAGCCACACCCTGCGCGCCGTCATCGCGCCCAGTGCCCGCGCGCCGGCCACGAAGCGCACCGTCACCGTCTGCGGCCCGACCCGCCCCTGCACGGTGAAGCGCGCCTCGCCGTCGCCCGCCAGGTGCACGCGCCCCGCCCAGCGCCCGCCCACGACGAGCACCGCGTCGCGGGCGCCGGCGGGTGCGCGCGCCACGACCTCGCCGAAGCTCGCTTCGCCGTCGAGCGGCGTGACGAGAACCGGGCCGGCCGCCGCGCATCCTCCCGGCGCACCTGCGGCAACGACGAGCACGACCGCGACAACTCCGACCGACAGCCGCCCGCTCACAGCCGCGTCCACTCGGACTGCCTGCCACTGCGGTCGGCCTCGATCAGGCCCGCCTCGCGTAGCCGGCCGAGCACGAGCTTGATCGTCGCATCGCTCACACCGGGCAGTGCGCGCCTGATGTCACGGAAGCGGAAACGTACCGGCGCCTGCTCGAGCACCCAGCCGCGTACCTGCTCCTGCTTCGACCGCCTGCCGGCGCCACGGGCCACCGCGGTCCGCTCCTCGAACGCTGTGGAGGCAGCGGCGAGGATGCCCGCCAGGTACTCGACCCAGGGCCACACCGTGTGCTCGCCTTCGTGCCAGCCGCGCTGCGAGCGCTGGAGCGCGTCGTAGTACGCGTTGTTCGTCTCGAAGACGCGCTGCTCGACGCTGATGTAGCGCGGTACGCCGTACCCGCGGGCGAGGAGCTGCTGCGTGGTGAGGATCCGGGCGACGCGGCCGTTGCCGTCGGCGAACGGGTGGATGGCCAGGAAGTCGAGGACGAGCGCGCCGATCAGCACGACCGGGTGGGCGGCCTCGACTGCAACAGCTGCGTTGTACCGCGCGACCAGCTCCGTCAGGAAGAACTCGGTCTTCCCGGGCGGGACGGGCGTGAACAGCACCTCGCGCCGCCCCCCGGCGTGAGCGAAGATCAGGTTCTCCGCAGCCTTGAGATAGCCGCCGCGACCTCCGCTATGCGCGAAGAGCAGGCGGTGGAGGTGGAGCACGAGAGCGACCGACAGCTCCTCCTGGCGGTCGCTCCGGGCAATGCCGTCGATCGCGTCGCGGTAGCCGGCGAACTCGCGCTCGTTGCGGTTGCGGAAGCGCCCGGAGCCCGTGGCCGAGACGATTCGCTCCGCCCGGTCGAGCTCGACGACGACGCCCTCGATGGCGCTCGACGCGGTGATCGACGCGATGCGGGTCTCCTCGGCGAGGGAGGCGAGGAGCTGAGGCACCTGGTCGGCGAAGAGATCTTCGCGACCGCGCGCGACATCGATCCGTGCGAGCAGGGCGCCGAGCCGCGGGGGCTGGCCGCCGAGGCTCAGTTCGAGATCGACGAAGCTGCGCACGAGGGGATCATCGCATATTCGGTATAAGAGAAGCGATACTTATGCCGATTAGTCGGATCTTGACCCGATCTTGACCCGCTGCCGGTCGAGCCCGGCCGAGTTGTTACTCCTCGCCCGCGTTCTCCCCGGCCGCCCGCTCCTGCAGCTCGCCGACCACTGCCGGATCGGCCAGCGTCGTCGTGTCGCCCAGCGGCCGGTTCTCGGCGACGTCGCGCAGCAGGCGGCGCATGATCTTGCCGGAGCGCGTCTTCGGCAGCTCCGGCGTGAACACGATGTTGGCCGGCTTCGCGATCGGGCTGATGTGGTGCGCGACGTGGTTGCGCAGCTCCTCCATCATCGCCAGCGAGCCCTCGGCGGTGCCGCGTAACGTCACGAACGCGACGATCGCCTGGCCGGTGAGCGCGTCGGCGCGCGCCGCGACGGCGGCCTCGGCCACCAGGGGGTGCGACACCAGGGCGCTCTCGATCTCGATGGTCGACAGGCGGTGCCCGGCGACGTTCATCACATCGTCCACCCGGCCGAGCAGCCAGTAGTCGCCGTCCTCGTCGATGCGGGCGCCGTCGCCGGCGAAGTAGAGGCCGGGGAAGCGCGACCAGTAGACATCGCGGAACCGCTCGGGGTCGCCGAAGATGCCGCGGGTGATCCCCGGCCACGGCCTGCGCAGCACGAGGTAGCCGCCGCCGCCGGGCCCGACCTCCTCGCCAGCCTCGTCGAGCACGGCCACATCGACGCCGGGGAACGGCTTCGTCGCGGAGCCCGGCTTGGTCGTCGTGAGCCCCGGCAGCGGCGTGATCAGGATCATCCCGGTCTCGGTCTGCCACCAGGTGTCGACGATCGGGCAGCGCCCGCCGCCGATGTGCTCCCGGTACCAGATCCACGCCTCCGGGTTGATCGGCTCGCCTACCGACCCGAGCAGCCGCAGCGACGACAGGTCGTGCTTCGCGGCGTGCTCGGCGCCCCATTTCATGTGCGAGCGGATCGCGGTGGGTGCGGTGTAGAGGATCGTGACGCCGTAGCGCTCGACGATCTCCCACCAGCGGTCCCGGTCGGGGAAGTCGGGGGTGCCCTCGTAGAGGACGGAGGTCGCGCCGTTTGCCAGCGGCCCGTAGACGATGTACGAGTGCCCCGTGATCCAGCCGATGTCGGCGGCGCACCAGTAGACGTCGGTCTCGGGCTTGTGGTCGAAGACGTAGTGGTGCGTGGTGGCCGCGCCGACGAGGTAGCCGCCCGTCGTGTGCACGATGCCCTTCGGCTTCGCCGTGGTGCCCGACGTGTACATCAGAAAGAGCAGGTCCTCGGCGTCCATCGGCTCGCAGGGGCACGAGGCCGGGTCGTCGGAGAGGCCGGCACAGGCCGCGTCCCAGGTGACGTCGCGGCCCGGCGTCATCGCCACGGGCCCGTGCGTGCGCTGCGCCACCACGACTGCGCGGACGCCGGGAGCGGCCTCGAGCGCCTCGTCGACGATCACCTTCAGCCCGACGGTGGTGCCGCGCCGGCGCGCCTCGTCCTGCGTGATCAGCACCTCGCAGCCCATGTCCACCAGGCGGTCGCTGAGCGCATCGGCCGAGAAGCCGCCGAACACGACCGTGTGCGGCGCGCCGAGCCGCGTGCACGCGAGCATCGCCACCGGCAGCTCCGGCACCATGCCCATGTAGATCGCGACCGCGGTGCCCTTCTTCACCCCGAGCTTGCGCAGCGCGTTGGCGAAGACGACGACACGCCGCTGCAGGTCGACGTACGAGATCGGCACCAGCTCGTCGGCCGGCTCGCCCTCCCAGTGGAACGCGATCTTCTCGCCGCGGCCCGCCTCGACGTGGCGGTCGACGCAGTTGAAGCAGACGTTGAGCGTGCCGCCGAGATACCACTTCGCGTGCGGCGGCTCCCACTCGTAAAGGGTCGTCCACGGCTCGAACCAGTCGATGCGACCGGCCTCGGTGGCCCACAGCTCGTCGAAGTCACGTGCGTAGATCCCGGGCTGGGCGTTGGCCTGAGCAGCGAAGGCGGCCGTCGGCGGGAAGCGCCGCTCCTCGACCTGCATCGTCTCGATGGCCTGCTGCTGCGGCGCCGCAGCGCCCTGCTGATTCGCGTCGGTCATGGCTCCAGGTCGTACGGGTAGTCGGCGAAGTTGACGGCACCGCTGGCGGTGACGAGCACGGTGTCCTCGAGGCGCACGCCGCCAAAGCCGGGGCGGTAGAGGCCCGGCTCGAGCGCGAGCACGTCGCCGGCCACGAACGCCTCGCCGGTGCGGCCGACGCCCGGGTCCTCATGCACCTCGAGCCCGACGCCGTGGCCCAGCGAGTGATAGAAGCCGCGGTCGAGCACGGTGCCCGGCTCCTTCGTGCGCTGCGTCGGGTGGCCGGCGGCCTCGAACAGGTCGCACGCGGCGAAGTGCAGGTCGCGGCCGGTGACGCCGGCACGGGCGCCGGCGACTGCCTCCTGCAGCGCGCGCAGGCAGAGGGCATGCCACTCGACGAGCTCGGCCGGCGGCTCGCCCCAGACGAAGACGCGCGTCATGTCGGTGAAGCAGCCGGAGGCGCGGTCGCGTGGGAAGAGGTCGAGCAGCACCGGCTCGTGCGGGGCGATCGGGCCGGAGCCGTCGTCGTGGCCGACCGCGGTCTGCGCGCCGTGCGAGACGATAAGGTCGTCGGCCACGAGGTCATGCTCGTTGAACACGGCCAGCACCGCCGCCTTGATCCGCTCGCAGGTGAGCGGCGCGCCGTCCAGCTCGAGCACGCCGCCGGCCGGCGCCGCCGCGCGCAACATGGCCCTCGCCGCATCCATTGCCGCCTCGGTGCCGCGCTGCGCGCGCCGGATCCCCTCGATCTCGGCCGCGCTCTTGGAGCGGCGCCGCTGCGCGAACAACCCGCGGTCGACGACGAGCTCGACCCCAGCGGCGCGCAGCCGGTCGGCCAGCTCCAGCGGGAAGGAGGGCGGCACGACGGCCGAGCGCACGCCGATGCCCGCTACCGCCCGTGCGTACAGCTCCAGGACGGCCGCCTCGCGCCCGATCCCGGAGGCGAGCAGCTCGTCGATGCCGAACTCCTCCCACGGGTGGAGCGTGTACGGCCCGGGGAGCTCCCGGACGCGGGGCAGCTCGAGGCTTGGGATCACGACGTGCCGCTGCCCGCCGGCCTCTGCGTAGAGGAAGGCGTCGCCGATCGAGAGCGGCAGCTCGTGGCGGAGATCCGGTGAACGCACGGTATCGCCGTGGATGAGAACGTCGGGCATGAGCGGATGCTAACGGCGCCGCCCCGGACGTGGGGAGTGGGCGCGCCGCCGCCGGCCGCGGGGGTGCCGCCTGCTGCCCCGGCCGTGGACTCCGCCCCGGCCCGTAGACTCCGCACCCAGTGGACGCCGCCCTCACACGCGCCCGGGAGCTCGTCACCTTCTGGGACGCGGAGCTGCGTCGGGAGATCCCGGCCAGGCAGGACATCTTCGACGCGCACGTCCACCTCGGCAACGACATCGACGGCATGCGCGGCGACTTCGACGAAATGACGGCGCTGTTCGACGCCAACGGCATCTCGCGCTGCTTCTTCTTCTGCATGGACGAGCCCGACCGCGTCCCCGCCTTCCGCGCCGCCAACGACCGCACGCTCGAGTTCGCCGAGCGCTCGCAGGGCCGCTACGTCCCGTTCTGCCGGCTCGACCTGACGGAGGGCCCGCTGGAGGAGGCGACGCGCAGCCTCGACCGCGGCGCCCGCGGCATCAAGCTCCACCCGCGCGCCCAGAAGTTCGACGTCGGCGACAGTCGCCTGGACGGCGTGTTCGCGATCGCAGCCGAGCGCCGCGTCCCGATCCTCATCCACGGCGGCCGCGGCCTGCCCCCGATCGCCGACGAGCTCGGCCGCCTCGTCGACCTCCACCCGGACGCCCAGCTGATCGTCGCCCACTGCGGCATCGCCGACATGGGACGCCTGGCCGAGCGGCTCGGCGGCCACCCGAACGTCTTCTTCGACACGTCGGCCTGGAACCCGTTCGACCTGCTCGACTTCTACCGCCAGATCCCACCGGAGCAGGTGCTCTACGCCTCGGACTACCCGTACGGGCAGCAGCCCTCCTCGCTGCTGATCGCGATCCGCACCGCGCTGGCCTCCGGGTTCGACGAGGCGCAGCTGCAGGCCATGCTCTCGGGGACGGCGCACCTGATCGCCGACGGCAAGCCGACGCCCGCGCCCACGAGGCCCACCGGCGGCGACGACCTGCGGCTCCCGCTCGTGTTCGCGCGCATCCACTCGTACATCACGATGGCGACGCCCCTGCTCTGGACGCGGCAGAGCGATGTCATCGGCGCGCTCGGCCTGGCCATCAACGCCTCGCGCGAGGAGACTGCCTTCCCGGCCGACCTGGGGCGCATCCGCGAGCTGCTGGAGGCCGCGCGCGACGTCTGGGCGGCCCTGCCCGGCATCGTCGAAGAGGGCGCCCGCACGAAGGCGGCGCGGGAGGCCTTCCGGCTGCTGCACCTGGCGAACATCGTCACCTGCACCCCGCACGAGTAGGCACCGCTCTCGGTGCTGGTTTCCGATCGGTGGGAATCCGGTTTGGATCGCACGGACTAGTACCGGAAAGTTGGGTCCGGGTTAGACTGGGCTCACCGGACAGAAGGCGAGTGGGGTGGCTTGACCTCCTGCCGGATACGGACCATCGTGTGTAGGAGAGAGGGCACTTCACGAGCTGGCGGCAGGCCCGTGCAACACCATGACTGAGCAACGCGGCGAGAATCGGACACTCCAGGATTACGTTTCCGTCCTCCGGCGACGGAAATGGGTGATCATCCTGGCCCTGCTCGTCGTCCCGGCGGCGGCGATCGTCTTCTCGCTGCGCCAGCAGGCGCTCTACAGCGCCTCGGCCGAAGTGCTCATGTCGAAGCAGGATCTCGCCGCAGTGCTCACCAACACGCAATCGAACCTCCAGACGCTGCCCGACCGCGAGGCCGCCACGCAGGCGGACGTGGCACACACGCCGCGGGTGGCGCGAGAGGTGCTCACCGCGCTCAAGCTGACCGACCGGACGACTGATGACCTGCTGAAGGCGACCTCCGTCACGCCGTCGCTCAGCTCCGACATCATCACCTTCAGCGCCACCGACCCCGATCCCGCGGTCGCCGCGAAGATCGCAACCCAGTTCGCGATCACCTTCACGCAGTACCGGTCGGAGCTCGACACAGCAGCGCTGAAAAAGGCCCGCAAGGAGGTGTTGGCGCGGCTGGCCGGCCTGCGCGCGGCGGGCGAGGAGAAGTCCACCTTCTACACGACGCTCCAGGACAAGGAGCAGCAGCTCTCCACGCTGGAGGCGCTCCAGACCTCGAACGCCACCCTCCTGCGCGTGGCCGACAAGCCGATCAAGGTGCAGCCGAAGCCGAGCCGCAACGGCGTGCTCGGCGTCGTGCTCGGCCTCGTGCTCGGCATCGGCCTCGCGTTCCTGCTCGATGCGCTCGACACCCGCGTGCGCTCGGCCGACGAGATCCGCGACCGGCTCGGCCTACCCCTGCTCGCCCGCCTGCCGGAGCCGCCACGCGACCTGCGTGCCGAAAACCGCCTCGCGATGATCGCCGAGCCGCACAGCGTCTATGCGGAGTCGTTCCGCATCCTGGCGACGAACCTCGACTTCGTGAACCTCGAATGGGGCGCCCGCTCGATCATGATCACGAGCTCGGTGCAGAGCGAGGGCAAGTCGACCACCATCGCCAACCTCGCTGTCGCACTGGCCCGCACGGGCCGCCGGGTCGCGCTCGTCGACCTCGACCTGCGCCGGCCCACGCTCGATCGCTACTTCAAGCTCGAAGAGCGCCCCGGCCTGACGCACGTCGCGCTCGGCCGCGTCTCGCTGGACGAGGCCCTGGTCACGTTCTCGGACATCGACGTCGCCGACGACGGGGCCGACGACTTCTCGCTGACGGGCATGCGCGACGGCGGCGGTCCCGACCGGAAGCAGCACCAGGGCTCACTGATGGTGCTGCCCAGCGGCGCCCTCCCGCCGAACCCCGGCGAGTTCGTGTCGTCGCGCGCCCTCGGCGAGATCCTCGACGAGCTGCGCGAGCGCGCCGACATCGTTCTCATCGACACGCCGCCGCTGCTCCAGGTCGGCGACGCGATGACCCTGTCGGCCAAGGTCGACGCCGTGATCGTGGTGACGCGCTTCTCGCTGATCCGAAGGCCGATGCTGAACGAACTCCATCGTGTGCTCGAGACGTGCCCTGCCGGAAAGCTCGGCTTCGTGCTGACCGGCGCCGAGATGGAGGAGGGCTACGGCTACGGCTACTCGTACGGCTACGGCTACGTGGCCCGCGGGTACGGTCGCACCGAGAAGGAAACGGCCACATGAGCTCGCACACGCCCCTCCGCCTGAACCCCGACCTCTTCCGCGACCTGCCGCCGCTCGACGCCCGGACGCGCGAGATCCTCGACGCCCGCCGCTCGACGACGCACCGCCGCGGCTGGCTCGTGCGGCGCGCGCTCCTGGCCGCCGACCTGCTCGGCCTGGTCGTCGCCTTCGTCATCGCCCAGTCGTTCACCGGCCAGGTCGACCGCTTCGGCCCGGGCACCGAGGTCCTGCTGTTCCTCGCCAGCCTGCCGGCGTGGATCGTGCTGGCGAAGCTGCATCACCTCTACGACCTCGACGAGGAGCGCACCGACCACTCGACGGTGGACGACGTCGTCGGCGTCTTCCAGCTCGTCACCGTCGGCACCTGGGGCCTGTTCCTCGGCAGCTGGGCGACCGGCTGGGTGTCACCGACGGCGTCAAAGCTCGCTGCCTTCTGGATCTGCGCGATCGCCCTGATCGTCGTCTTCCGGGTGCTTGCCCGCACCTTCAGCCGTCGCTCGCTCGCGTACGTGCAGAACACCGTGATCGTCGGTGCCGGCGACATCGGCCAGCTCGTCGCGCGCAAGATCCTCCAGCATCCCGAGTACGGCCTGAACCTCGTCGGCTTCCTCGACTCCGACCCGCGCACCCGGCGCGACTGCGTGCAGGACGTGCAGCTCCTTGGCTCGGCCGACCGGCTACCCGAGCTGATCCCGCTGCTCGACATCGAGCGTGTGATCATCGCGTTCTCGAACGAGTCGTCGGAAGACGTCGTTGGGCTGATCCGCAGGGTGCGCTCGCTGGACATCCAGGTCGACATCGTGCCGCGCCTGTTCGAGGTCTTCGGCCCGAAGGTCTCGGTGCACACGATGGAGGCGATGCCCCTCGTCAGCCTGCCGCCGGCGCGCATCCCGCGCACGTCACGCTGGATCAAGCGGGCAGTCGACATCGTCGGCGCCGGCGTCGGCCTGCTCCTGGCCGCGCCGCTATTCGCGCTCGCCGCCTTCCTCGTCAAGCGCGACTCGCCCGGGCCGATCTTCTTCCGGCAGATCCGTCTCGGCATGAACATGCGGGAGTTCGAAACGCTGAAGTTCCGGACGATGAAAGTGAACACGGACACCACGGCGCACCGCGAGTTCATCAAGCAGACGATGACACACAAGGCGGCCACGGCCGAGACCGGCGTCTTCAAGCTCGACCGCTCCGACGCGATCACGCGCTCGGGCAAGTGGCTGCGCAAGACGAGCCTCGACGAGCTGCCGCAGCTGATCAACGTGCTGCGCGGTGACATGTCGCTGGTCGGGCCGCGCCCGTGCCTGCCGTACGAGGTGGAGTTCTTCGAGGAGCACCACTTCGAGCGCTTTCTCGTGCCGGGCGGCGTCACCGGGCTGTGGCAGGTCACCGCCCGCGCGCACTCGACGTTCGGCGAGGCACTGGACATGGACGTCGTCTACGCCCGCGGCTGGTCGCTCGGTCTCGACCTGCGTGT
>JANXXF010000445.1 GCA_025350775.1 Actinomycetes bacterium | reverse complement strand
ACCTTGCAACCTTGGAGGAGAACCTGCAGTCCTCCGAGAGCAGAATCAGGGACGTGGACATGGCGAAGGAGATGGTCAACTTCACCAAGCTCCAGATTCTGTCGCAGGCCGGCACGGCGATGTTGGCTCAGGCCAATCAGTCATCGCAGGGAGTGCTGAGCTTGCTCCGCGGCTAGGCCGCGGTGAACACCCTGCAGGAAACACCATAGGGGACGACCTGAAGGAGTGGGCCGAGG
The DNA here is from genome assembly GCA_025350775.1 of Actinomycetes bacterium. GTDB lineage: Bacteria > Actinomycetota > Thermoleophilia > Gaiellales > Gaiellaceae > CANFDS01. The sequence continues at coordinate 2,197 of JANXXF010000445.1, read as the reverse complement.
GACGCGGCCCACTCCTTCAGCTATGTGCGGACCGTGCTGGAGCAGACCCCCAGGAGCTCCAACGCCTCGACGTCCGGAAGCGCAGCGAGCTGTTGCCGCAGATTCCCTCCGGATGGACGAGCGCGGGCTAGCCGAGCCGAACGTAGCCGGTCGCCTCGAGCGGCGAGCGGCGCACCTGCGCGACAGCGTTGCGGTAGTTGCCCTCGACCGTCGTCAGCGTGCCGTCCGCATTGACGCTCGCGACGATGCCGACATGGCGGCCGCCGAACAGGACGAGGTCGCCGGGCGAGGGAGCGGCGCCGGCGGGCAGCAGACGGCCGCTGCGGCCGGCCCACTGGGTGATGCCCTCGACGGAGCCGATGCCCTGGCCCCCGTCGCCGAGCGGCGCCCCGGCCTGCGCGGCCGCCCACGACGCGAAGTACGCGCACCAGGGCTCACCGGGGGCGGCGCCTGCGACGGAGGCGCGGAAGGTGGCGAGGGCCGGCCCGTCGTTCGAGCCAGGCGGGTCCTCGGCGACGCCGATCGTCGACGCTGCGATCGCCAGCGCGCGCTGGCCCGCGGTGGCGCCGGTGGCGTCCGCTGCGCCGGACCGGCCGCCCGCCGGAAACTGCGTCGCCTGGAGCAGCTGCTCGACCGACACCGGGCCCGACAGCTGGTAGCTGCCGGCAGTGCCAGTGCCGGCGCCCGCAGGCTGTGCCACGCCGTCGTCGCCGAAGGAGGTGAGGTCGAGCGCGGGCTGGCCGCTGAGGCCGGTCGCGCTCGCGAGGCCGAAAGCGGCTGTCGTCGACGTGGAAGGCGCAGGGGACGGGTGGAAGGGGCCCGCCCCCGCGGCTAGCGCCTTTTGCGACGTTCCCTGCAAGCCCAGCGCTCGTTGGAAGCTCTCAGCAATCGCCGGCGACGGGGCGCGTTGCCCCAGATCGCTGACCATCTGCTGTAGCTCCGCCACGCGGGCGAAGACTCCAGGGACTGACACCCTCGCGTAATCGGCACGGGCCTCGGAAAGTTGCGAGCCAGAATCACTCGAACGGGGATGTGGCGCCGCCGCGGACGCTCCGATACAGGGTGTGCAAGCCGGATGGAAGCCGACTTGACCGGCCCGCTGGATACGGGCCGCGGGACTGACACACGCTCTTCAAGGAGGAAGACAACAGATGTCCCTTCGTATTCAGAACAACATCGAGGCGTTCAACGCCCATCGTCAGCTGACCCATACGTCTGTCATGCAGTCCAAGGCGATGGAGAAGCTCTCCTCGGGCTATCGCATCAACCGGGCCTCGGACGACGCCGCGGGCCTCGCCATCAGCGAGAAGCTGCGGGCGCAGGTCTCCGGTCTCGACCAGGCGCAGCGCAATGCGCAGGACGCGATCTCGCTCGTGCAGACGGGTGAAGGTGCGATGGCTGAGGTGCACTCGATCCTCAATCGCGTGCGTGACCTGGCGGTGCAGTACAACAACGGGACGCTGTCGAGCTCCGACAAGACGGCGATCACCGACGAGGTGGCACAGCTCTGCACCGAGGTCAGCCGGATCGGCTCGGACACGAAGTTCAACGGGATCTCGCTGCTCACGGGCTCGGCGAGCATCACGTTTCAGGTCGGCGCCAACGACAGCCAGACGATCAGCGTCAGCGCCACCGACCTGTTCGGCGCGGGCTCGAGCCACAAGGTCGACTCGGGGATCTTCAACTTCTCGGGCACCGTCAACCTGTCCAACATCGACACGGCGATCGTCAACGTGTCGGCCGCGCGCTCCACGCTCGGCTCGGTGCAGAACCGGCTGGAGCACGCGGTGAACAACATCAGCACGCTGCAGGAGAACCTGCAGTCGTCCGAGTCGCGCATCCGTGACGTGGACATGGCGAAGGAGATGGTCAACTTCACCAAGCTGCAGATCCTGTCGCAGGCAGGTACCGCGATGCTGGCGCAGGCCAACCAGTCCTCGCAGGGGGTGCTGAGCCTGCTGCGCTAGGCGCAACGACGGACAGCAGACAGCTCGGCAGTAGCGGAGGCGGGGTCGTCGTGAGACGGCCCCGCCTCACCCGTTAGCCTGGATCCACCGTTTTTCGTGATCGCGGGGCGTTCGTCCGGGCTGTCAGGACGCGTTGGGGCCGTACGGGGCGGGCCGGTGGCCCGTTGCGGAGGCTCCAGCGTGGAGCGCACCGGCCGGGTGCAGGCCCCGCCGCCGCTGGCGGAGGGGAC
>JANXXF010000369.1 GCA_025350775.1 Actinomycetes bacterium | reverse complement strand
GGGCCGCGTGTGAAGGGCGCCTCGCCGGGCGCCTCCAGGTCGAGGCCGGGGACATCGGCCGCCGTGTAGACGGGCTTGATCTCGATGCCGGAGTCGAGGACGCGCCGGTCGGGGGTGGTCGCCATGCACGGAATCGTACTCGCGGGCCGCGCCCGGGTGAGCGCCACCGGCGGCGCGCCTCGCCAGGCGCCTCGCCTAACGCGTGACGATGATCCGGCCCTTCATCAGGGTCGGATGAAACGTGCAGAGGTAGTAGACGACGCCAGGCTTCGCGAAGGAGACGACCTGCGTCTGGCGGGGATCGAGGTTACGCGGCTTGATCAAGGTCGAGCGGATGTTGCCCTTCGCATCGGTGTTGGCGACGGTGTGGGCGATCTTGCCGACGTTCCTGAAGACGACCTTCTGGCCGACCTTCACCGTGATCAGGGCCGGCTTGTAGAAGAACTCGCCGAAGGTGACGGTGACGGGAGCGGGGGCGACGGCACCGGTCGCAGTCGACGTCCGGGCCGGCGCCGCCAGCGCCTGGGCCGAGAGCACCACGGCGACGACGGCAGCCCCAGCGAGCGCGAAGGCCCCAGCGACTGCCGGGGCCCCGATCCACGTACGGGCGATCGCGCGCATCGCTCTACTTGACCATGAAGACGAGCTTCGCCGACGATCCGGTGTTCGAGTGGTCGTTGTTGACGAGGAACACCATCGCCGTGTGCTTGCCCTTGGGCAGGCCGGTGTAGGTGACCTTCGGCGTGACCGACGGCGAGTACTTGCCGGCGATGCCGAGCTTCGCGGCGAGCGCGCCGTTCGGGCCGGAGTACTTCTCGTAGTCGTACTTGCCGCCGTCGACCTGGAAGTGGAGATGGCCCTTGCCGGCAACGTTGGCCTTGCCGACGTTCTTGGCATCGATCGTGAAGTCGGCCAGCTTGGCGGTGAGCGCGACCTTCATGCCCATCTGCGTGGCACTGAGCTTGACGCTGGGCGCCATGGCGGCCGAGGCGGACGGGACGGCGACTGCGGCGACGACTGCGGCGCCGGCGATGAGGTGACTGAGCTTGATCATGGGGACGTTCCTTCCATTCGAGTGACCGGGACGATCTGTCGGGACTGATTCGCCGGAGCGGCCGGACCGGTTCGGGGCAGAGTACCCTTCGCTTCGTGAAGGTCAGAATAAGGTTGTTCGCGGGCCTGCGCGAGCAAGCCGGCTACGGAACCCGAGTGGTGGAACTGCCCGCGCGGGCGCGGGTGCGCGAGGTGTGGGCGGCGCTCGCGCTCGGCGTCGAGCCGGCAGGCCTCCTCTACGCCCGCAACAAGGAGTACGTCGAGCAGGACGCCGAGCTCGCCGACGGCGACGAGGTAGCGCTGATCCCGCCCGTGTCCGGCGGGAGCGGCGAGCCGACCGCCCACGGGGCGACGGGCGGCAGCGGGGCGACGGACGCCGACGGCGCAACTCGGGCGCTCGGCCCCTTCCTGCTCACGAGCGAGCCGATCGACGTGGCCGCGGTGATCGCGGCGGCCAGCGACGACGAGGCCGGCGCGGTCGCCGTCTTCCTCGGCACCGTACGCCGCCACTCGCGCGGCCGCACCGTGCTGCACCTCGAGTACGAGGGCTACGACGGCATGGCCGAGCAGCTGCTAGGCGAGATCGCTGACGACCTCGCCGCCCGCTACAACCTCACGCGCGCGGCGATGACCCATCGGCTCGGCCGCGTCGAGATCGGCGAGCCGAGCATCGCGATCGCGGTCTCGTCGCCGCACCGAGCTGACGCGCTCGCCGCCTGCCAGGAGGCGATCAACCGACTCAAGGACACCGTGCCGCTGTGGAAGAAGGAGTTCTACGAGGGCGGCGAGCAGTGGATCGGGAAGGGCTCATGACCGATCGCTCCCGCGTCGAGGCGGAGCTGGAGGCGCGCTTCGGCCGCCCACTCACCGACGAGGAGCGGGCCCATCTGGTGGATGCGCTGCCGGCGCCAGAGGCCGGCCCGGCACCCGCCGACGCACCCGCCGACGCACCCGCCCACGAGCCCGGCTACGGCTCCGTGCGCCGCACGCACGACAGCACCCGCGCCACCGCGGACGCCGCGCCCGCCAGCTCCGACGCCGGCTCCGACGCCGGCCCCGCTGTCCCTGCTGCCAGCCCAGCGGCTGCCGCCCCGGCACGCGCCCGCACCGGCCTCGGCCGCATCTTCGGCCCCGTCGTGGCCGGCGGCTTCGCGCTCGCCAAGTGGAGCGCGATCATCTTCAAGTTGAAGTTCCTCGGCCTGTTTCTCTCGATCGGGGCGTTCCAGTTCCTCTGGCGGTCGTGGTGGATCGCGATCGGCTTCTTCGTCCTCATCTTCATTCACGAGGTTGGCCACATGCTGGAGGCGCGCCGCCAGGGCATCGCCGTCAGCTGGCCGCAGTTCGTGCCGTTCCTGGGCGCCTACGTGACGTTGAAGGAGCTGCCGGTGAACGCGTGGCGCAGCGCGCTCGTCTCGATCGCAGGTCCCGCGCTCGGCTCCGCCGCCGCCGCCGGCTGCTGGGTCGCCGCCGAAGCGACCGGCTCGGTGACGCTCAAGGCGCTCGCCCACATCGGGCTCTTCATCAACCTGATCAACCTGATCCCGATCGGCTTCCTCGACGGCGGCAAGATCGCCGACGCGCTCGACCCGACGGTCTGGCTCGGCGTGCTCGCGCTGCTCGGCATCCTCGCCGCGCTGCTGCACAACGGGCTGATCATCATCGTGCTGATCGTCAGCGCGTTCGAGGTGTGGACGCGCTGGAAGCACCTCGACGCCCGGCGAGCGAACCCGTACTACGCGATCGGGATGACCCGGATGGGCCTCATCGCCGTCGCGTACGTCGGCCTCGCAGCGCTGCTCGTCCTGGGCATGGAAGCGACGAATGTCCCGCGCTGAGGCGCCCGCCGCCGACCCGCAGCCACCGCAACTGCCGGCACGGCCACCCGGCCCGCGCGGCCGCTACACCTGCTCGCGCGGGATCACGATGTAGGGCCGCGGCACGACCTGGCCGGGCCCGAAGACGTTCGTCGGGCCGACATCGAGGTAGTGCGAGCGGAACCGATCCCTCCGCAGCAGCTTGCCGCGCTCGAGCACGGTGCGCGCGACGACGACGTCGAAGCCGCTCGCGCCGGTGCCGGGCGACAGCTGCACCGACTTCGGCTTCGCGTTGAGGTCGAGCGCATAGCGGAGCTGCGGCTCGACGATGTTGGTGCGCGGGCCCGTCGTCGCGATCACCCGGCGGCCCTGCGGTGAGCCGTACACCGTGAAGGTGAGCGTCGTGTCGGTGTAACGGGCCTTGATCAGCAGCGAGTTGTCAAGGTCGTTGCGGAACACGAAGTCGGGGCCGCCCCACGACACGGTCGCGTCACGGCCCACCGGGTAGTGCTCGATGTATGTCGAGTGGTTGACGCGGGCGAGGATCGGCAGGCCGAGGTTGAAGGCGTTGTTGAACAGCGTCGTCGCCGTCTGGCACACACCGCCGCCGATCGACGCGACCGCCACCGTCCCGTAGATCGCCTGACCCTCCAGGAAGCCCCGCTCCGTGGTGCGCGGCCCGACGACCCGGTTGAACGAGAAGACGTCGCCCGGCCGGATGATCGTGCCGTCGATGTAGTCGGCCATCAGGTGGACGTTGTGGATGCGGTTCGCCGACGAGGTGCCCATCGCGGTGGTGTACGAGGCGACCTGCTGGATGATCCCCAGGTTCTCGGCCTCCGCCGTCGAGAACGGCGCGTCGACCGGCACAAGGGTGAGCTGCGCCGTGCGCTCCGGCTCCGCCATCGCCATGAGCACGGCGGCGGCGGCGCGACCCGGCGCGACATCCAGCCCGTCGACCGACGGCACGACCCGCACCAGCCGACCCTGTACCGCCAGCCGCGCATCCACCCCGGTCTTGCGGAAGCGCGCGATCCGCTCGCGCAGTGCCGGCCAGAGCACGTCAGGCGCCAGCCGTGGCACGAACCGCCCCCGCACCTCGGCCACGCGCAGCGCCGCGGCCAGGGCGTCCGGCGGCAGCGCGCCTGCGGCGATCCCGCCGACGCGCAGCTGCACCGGCGCCGCCAGCAGTGCCTGCGCCAGCCCGACCGCTGCCTGCGCCTCGGCCAAGCCGACTCGTGGCGACGCCGGCCGCAGGGCGACACGCACCGGTCCGACGATCGCGCCGCCGCCCGCGCGCGCCTCGCGCTCGAGGGCGCGCAGCAGGCCTGTCACGTCCGGCGCCGTCCCGGAGCGGCCTGGCACCGCCCGCGGTGTGACGCCCACGACGATCACAGCGGCGTTGCGGGGCGCGCTCCCGAACGCCGCCAGCCGTTCGGTGAGCACTGCCTCAGCGCCCGGCTTCACGGTGAGCACAGGCACGACCTCCCGCACCGGGGGCACCGGCCAGAGCAGCGCCGCCGCCTGGGTGCGCAGCGAGCCGCGCCCGGCGTCCCGCGCCCGTGCGGCCGTCCGCACCGCGTCCACGGCGAAGAGCTCGGCAGGCCGCACCGTCGCGCGGCCACTGCTCCCCACCAGCAGCGTCACCGGCCGGTCGAGCCGTGCCCCGACCGCGGCCTCGCTGCGCTGCTCCAGCGCCGCCCCGCCGTGCCCGTCGACTGCACTCCCGGCGACGCGGGTGCCGGGCAGCGCCTTGCCCTGGTAGAGCGCCGCCCGCACGAGGCCGGTGCCGACGCCCACGGCGATCATGCCGACCACTGCTGCCACCACCCACGGCCAGGCTCTGCGGCGAGCGCGCCGGCGGGCCTGGACCGGCTGGAGCGGCGTCGTGCGCATGCTAGGCCCGATGCAGCCGGAAGCCAAGATCGAGGACGCGCATCATGTCGGTGAACGAGTCGGCCGAGCCGAGCGTCACGCCGATCAGCCAGACGTTGCCGCGTCTGGCGCTTGCGGCCAGCGTGTGCCGCGCCACCGTCGTCCAGCCGGTCTTGATGCCGTCGGCGCCCGGGTAGGTGTTCAGCAGCTTGTTGTGGTTGACGTAGCGCTTCCAGTTCGTCGGCGCGGCCCAGGGTACGCGCCGCTCCTTCGTCGCCACGATCGTGCGGAAGCGAGGGTTGCGCATGGCGTAGCGGGCCAGCGCAGCAATGTCCCACGCGCTCGAGTAGTTGTTGTCGTCGATCACGCCGCTCGCGCTGTTGAAGTGCGTGTCGCGGAGCCCGAGCCGGCGCGCCTTCGCGTTCATCAGCGCAATGAAGCGGCCCCGTGAGCCGGCGACCGCGATACCGAGGGCGAGCGCGCTGTCGTTCCCCGAGTAGAGCATCGAGGCGTACAGTAGCTTCCAGGCCTCTACCCGCTCGCCCGCTTTCAGGCCCTCCTTGTTGGGCGGCACGCGTGTCGCGAGCGGGTCGACCACGACGATGTCGGAGGCCCGCAGCTTCTCGAGTGCGAGCACCGCCGTCATCACCTTCGTCACCGACGCGATCGGCAACCGTGCGTGCGGCCTGCGCCAGAAGACGACCTCGCCGGTACGGCCGTCGATAACGATTGCGCTGCGCGCGGTGAGCGGCGGCACGATGCGCGCGGCCGGCTGTCGCGGTGCAGTGACGAGCTGCTCGACGACAGCAGCGGCGACCGTGTGCCGGGCCGGCGCCTTGGCGGCCGCCACGACCGAGGGCACACCGTTGACAGGCGGCGGAGCGCCCGAGTCGCTGGCGCCCGGCCACCAGTGCCAGGCGGCGAGGGCGGCGGCGATAATAACCAGCGCGAAGGGGACGAGCGGCCGACGCGACCGGCGCCGGCGGCGCCGACGCTCGACCGGGGTGAGCACAGGAAGGGGCATCGGCGTCCCGAGTGTAGTTCCCGGGACGCCGATGGCCTCCTTCCCTGAGGCGTGCTGCGCGGCCTACTTGGTCGCGGTCAGCGTGTACGCGTAGATCTCACCGTTCGGCGCGTGCGTCCAGCCGCTGAAGCGGTCACGGACGGCGTGCAGGAAGATGTTGTCCGTGATGTAGATGACCGGCACCGTGTCGACGATGATCTCGGCGACCTTGGTCACGCGCCGCTCGCGGGCAGGCCCTGCCGGGGTGACGCGGATCTCGCCGACGAGCCGGTCGTACTCGGGGTTGTTGTAGCCGAAGGTGTTCTGGAAGCTCGCCGTGGTGTTGTAGAGGTTCAGCGAGTAGAACACGTCACCGACTGCCGGCGGCTCCAGGTACAGCATCGACTGGTACTTGCCCGCCGTGAATGCGACCTGGAAGTCGGACGAGCTCGCGATGCGGGTGAGCGTCAGGTTGATGCCGATCGCCTTCAGCTGCTTCTGCAGCAGCACCGCGATCTGATCGGCCTCGGGGCCTGGACGGGCCGGGCTGTAGATCATGTTCAGGTCGAAGCCACTGGGATAGCCGGCCTCTGTGAGCAGCGCCTTGGCCTTGGTGGCGTCGGGAGCCGGGAACGTGCCGGCCGGGGTCTTCTTGTAGGTGTACGCGGCGCCGACGCCCCAGTTGGCCTTCGGGAACTGGCCGAGGTAGCCGCCCTTGGCGAGCTCGCCGCGGTCGACGGCCAGCGAGATCGCCTGGCGCACCTTCTGCTTGGCCAGAATCGGGTCCTTGAAGTTCAGAAGCCACGTCGTGCGGTCGGCTGCGAAGCACCGCTGGACCTTGACACCGGTCGACTTCGTGCCCTTCTGCGTCAGCGCAATGTAGTCGCTGTACGTGAGTCGGGAGGCGAAGTCGAGCTGGCCGGCCTCGAGCAGCTGACGGCGCGTGCTCGCATCCGGGATCGCCTTGATGATCTCCTTCTTGATGTTGCCGCGCGGACCCCAGTAGTTCTTGTTGGGGGTGAGGAACAGCGCGCTGCGCGGCGCCCAGCCGGAGACCTGCCACGGGCCGTAGCCGGGACTGTTGTTCTTCAGCCAGGCGTTCGACCAGGGGTCGGTATCGGTGGCATGCGACTTCGCCTCCTTGCTGTCCAGGATGCGGAACTGCATCCAGGTGAGGATGGTGAGGTCGAGCGCTGTCTTCGCCTTCACGTGCAGCTTGACCGTGGTCGGATTGACGACCTCGAACGGGTTGGTCGAGACATCACCGATGGTCGTGCCGTAGTAGGCGACGCTGTTCACCAGGAAGTTGACGACCGACTGCCTGTTCGCGATCAGGCGATCGAACGTGTACTTCACGTCGTCCGCCGTGACGGCATTGCCGTTCGGGCCCTTGGCGTTGGGACGGAGCTTGATGATCCACGCCTTGCCGGCCTCGTCGTACGTCGCCGACTCGGCGAGCTCGGGCTTGATGTCGGCTGCGCCGCCGAACTGGTTGCAACCGGCGCCGCGCAGCTTGGACGTATCCCACGCAAAGAGTGTGCCGCCCAGCTCGAAGCCCGCCGAGCGCATGGGGCTGCCCTGGTAGACCTGCGACCAGTCGAGGGTTGTAAAGCCGCCCTCGGCTCCGAACACGAAGGATGTCTTGTCCGCCTGCCTGCCGCTGGCAGCGCTGGCACCCGCCACCGTCACGGCGAGCGCGACGAGCGCCACCATGACCAGGGCGGTCGCAGCCTTCCCGAAGACTCTACGCATTCTCACTCCCAGTCGGTTGTCCGATGTGCACGGTGGTCGCTCGTGGTCGACCGCGATCCTGCGACGATACGGACGGCTTCACCGGAATGCAACTCGCAGCCCAGCAGCGAGCAGGTGGTCAGACCTTCTCGATCTTGCTCTCAAGTGTGTCGGCGATGATGTTCAGCCACGCAACGCAGAAGAAGATCGCCAGGCCCGGGAAGATCGAGACCCACCATTTACCGTTGGCCAGCTCGCTGAAGCCGGACTTGATCATTGCGCCCCAGCTGGGGTCCGGCGGCGGCGCGCCGATGCCGATGAACGCCAGCGCGGCGATCACGACAAGGGCGTACGCGGCCGAGAGCGACACCTGCACGAGAATGACGCCGGCGACGTTCGGCAGGATGTGCCGGAAGGCGATCCGCTTGCGGGTCGCCCCGATCGCGTAGGCCGCCTCGATGAAGCGCGCCTCGCGTAGCGCGAGCCCCTCGGCCCGGACGAGCCGCATGAAGCGGGGAACGTTCGTGATCATGATCGCCCACACCACGTTCCACTGGTTCGTGCGGCCCGCAAGCGACACCAGCACGACCGACAGGACCAGCAGCGGGAAAGCCTGGAAGACGTCGGTGACACGCATGATCCGCTCACCAAGCTTCCCCTTGCCGGAGGCGAGCAGGCCGAGCGGGACGCCCGCAGCAAGCGACGCCAGTGTGCCGACGAGCGCCAGCGGGATGTCACGCGAAGCGGCCCGGATGACCCGCGAGAAGACGTCGAAGCCGCTCAGGTCGGTGCCGAACCAGTGATCGGCGCTCGGCCCGACGAGCGGGCTGTTGACATCCGGGGCGGTCGGGTCGAAGGGCAGCGGAATAACCGCTCCGGCGACGGTGAACGCCACGAGGACGCCGATGCCGATCACCACCGGCAGCATGCTCCTGTCGAACAGCCAGCGCAGGCGGGAGCGGCGGCGGAAGGCCGAGCCGGCCTCGAGCGGGACACTAGTCATAGGTGACCCTCGGATCGAGCATGCCCACGACGACATCGAGGAGCAGGTAGATGGTGAGCGTGATCACGCCGGCGACGAGGATGAAGCCCTGCATCACCGGGACGTCGAGCTTGAGCGAGCCGTCGAGCGCCCACTGGCCCACGCCCTGCCAGGAGAAGATCGTCTCGACGACGGCCTCGCCGCCGACGAGGACGCCGAACAGGATGGCACCGTAGGTGAGGATCGGTGTGCGCGCCGTCGAGAACGCGTAGCGCAGCACGAGCGTCTCGCCCAGGCCGCACGCGCGCGCGAACTCGATCTGATGCGAGAAGAGGGCGCGTGACATGCTCGCCCGTGCGGTCTTCGCGAAGTACGAGGCGTAGACGAAGCCGAGCGCGACGCCCGGCAGGAACATGTGCTGCAACGCGTCCCAGAAGTCGTACCAGCGACCGTGGAAGAAGTTGCCGATCAGCAGGAAGCCAGCCTGATCGAGCGAGTCGATGCGCATCCGGCCCGCCGGCGCGGGAGCGGCGCCCGCGAGATAGAAGACGGTGTAGATGAGGACGCCGGCAAGGAAGAAGTCCGGCGTCGACTGCATCACCGTGATCAGAACCCGCGCCACGTTGTCGGGGTAGCGGCGGCGGAAGTACGCCGCGAACGAGCCGACCGAGACGCCGATCACGAAGGCGATGACGATGGCGAACAGGATGAGCTCCAGCGTGTTCGGCAGATAGCGGCCGATCTGCGTGGTCACCTTCTCCTGGGCGAAGAACGAGACGCCCAGGTCGCCGTGGATGACGTTGTTGAGGTACGTGCCGTAGCGCGTCCAGAAGCCGTCGTCGAGGCCGAGCTCGGTGTGAATCCGTTTGACGTCCTCAGGGCTGCCGGCGTCACCGACGATCGAGACGGCAGGGTCACCGGGCAGCAGGTAGAGAATCCCGAAGGCGATCGTCGCGATGACGAATAGCGACACCGGGACGAAGGTGATGCGCTTGATCAGAAACACGGCGAGGCGGCCACCGGGGCCGCTCTGGGCGATCGCCTCGATGCGCTTCGAGGCGGCGGCCTTGCCGGGGATTGCAAGCGTGGCGCGCACGGCTACGCGCTGACCTCTTCGCCGAGCGCCACGATGCAGAATGCGTGCCGACGCGTGAACAGGCGACTCATGGCGCGGGACTATACGGGCTTCAGCCGCGGTTTACACTCCGGGAATGGAGTTACGCGACCTGCCGGCGGTGGACGAGCTGCTCCGTGACGCCCGGCTGGCAGGAGAGCCGCACGGGCTCGCTGTTGCCGCCGCGCGTGACGCGCTCGCAGCCGCCCGCGCGGCGATCCTGGCGGGCCAGGAACCGGGTGACCTGGCGGCTGCTGCTGCCGCAGCGCTGGCGGCGGCGCGCGCCGCCCGGTTGCGCCGAGCCGTCAATGCCACCGGCGTGATCGTCCACACCAACCTGGGCAGGGCGCCGCTGGCGGCGGCGGCGCTGGCACGGGTCGCCGAGATCGGCGCCGGCTACTCGAACCTCGAGTATGACACCGCGTCGGGCGCGCGCGGGTCGCGGCAGGATCATGTCGCGCCGATCCTGCGACGACTGACCGGCGCCGAGGGCGCGCTCGTCGTCAACAACTGCGCGGCCGCGGTGCTGCTGGCCCTGGCCGCCCTCGCCGAGGGCCGCGAGGTCGTGGTGTCGCGCGGCGAGCTCGTCGAGATCGGCGACGGCTTCCGCATCCCCGACGTGCTGGTGCGGTCGGGCGCACGGCTCGTCGAGGTGGGCACGACCAACCGGACACGCGCCGCCGACTACGAGCAGGCCATCGGCCCGGACACCGCCGTGCTGCTGCGGGTGCACCCATCGAACTACCGGATTGTCGGCTTCACCGAGCGGCCGTCGCTGGGCGAGCTGGCCGACGTGGCCCGGCGGCACCGGCTGCCGCTGGTCGAGGATCTCGGCTCCGGCATGCTGCTGCCGTTCGGCGACGAGCCGACCGCGGGCGCGGCACTGGCCGCCGGCGCCGACCTCGTCTGCTTCTCGGGCGACAAGCTGCTCGGCGGCCCGCAGGCGGGCATCGTCGTCGGCCGCACGGACCTGGTCGAGCGCCTGCGCCGCCACCCGCTGCAGCGCGCCCTGCGTGCCGACAAGCTCACGCTGGCCGCGCTCGAGGGGACGCTCGGGCTCTACCTCGACCCGGAGCGCGCGCTGTGCGAGGTGCCGGTGCTGCGCATGCTCGGCGAGGACGTAGCGGTCGTGCGGGCGCGGGCCGAGCGGCTCGCCGCCGCCGCCGGGGGCGAGGTCGTGGAGACCGTCGCGCGGGCCGGCGGCGGCGCTCTCCCCCTCGCCGAGCTGCCGAGCTTCGCCTGTGCCGTCGAGGGGTCGCTGGCGGAGGCGCTGCGGCTGGGCGACCCGCCCGTCGTCGGCGTCGTGCGCGACGGGCGCTGCCTGCTCGACTGCCGCACCATCACCGACGCCGAGGCCGACCTGGTCGCCGCGGCTGTGCTGGCGGCGCGCACCGCCGGCCCATGACGCCCACCGGCGCGAACGATGCTCGGAGCCCGGCCCGCCCGCTCGTCCTCGGCACCGCCGGCCACATCGACCACGGCAAGACCGCCCTCGTGGGCGCGCTCACCGGCAGGGACACCGACCGCCTGCCCGAGGAGAAGGAGCGCGGCATCTCGATCGAGCTGGGGTACGCGCCGCTGGAGCTGCCGGGCGGGCAACGGCTCTCGGTGGTCGACGTGCCCGGGCACGAGCGGTTCGTGCGGACGATGGTCGCCGGGGCGACGGGGGTCGACCTCTTCCTGCTCGTCGTGGACGCGCGCGAGGGCGCGAAGCAGCAGACGCACGAGCACCTCGCGATCGTGCGGCTGCTCGGCATCGAGCACGGCGTGGTCGCCGTCACCAAGAGCGACCTCGTCGACGCGGAGTTGCTTGAGTTGGCCCTGGCAGAGGCACGGGAGCTCGTCCCCGAGGCCGAGGCAGTTGCCGTCAGCGCCCGCACCGGGGTCGGCCTCGATGAGCTGCGCCAGGCTCTTGTGCGCGCCGCCGCGCTGGTCGTAGCGCGGCCCCCCGCGCATGCCGCGCTGGGCGCGACGCGCCTCTTCGTCGACCGGTCGTTCACGCTGCGAGGCATCGGCACCGTTGTGACAGGCACGCTCTGGTCAGGGTCGGTCGGCGTGGGCGACCTCCTGCGCGTCGAGCCGCGCGGCCTGGAGGTGCGCGTCCGCTCGGTGCAGGTGCACGACCGGCCGGTCGAGCGCGCGGAGGCAGGGCTGCGCGTCGCGGTCAGCCTGCCGGGGCTGGAGCGGGACGAGCTGGGCCGCGGCGACGTGCTCGTCTCGCCCGGCGTGTATCCCGTGAGCTACCGCATCGACGTCGCACTCGACGAGCTCGAGCC
>JANXXF010000360.1 GCA_025350775.1 Actinomycetes bacterium | reverse complement strand
AGCACGCCCTCGCCGCCGCCGTGGTGGCGCGCGATCGCTCCGAGCACCACCTCTGGCACCTCGGACTGCCGGGCGACGAGCGCGCCCGCCTCGGCATGGTCGATGCCGAGCAGCTCACGCTCGGCCTGTGCCCGCGCGCTGCCGCCGCGATGCGCCGCCGCGATGCGCTCGAGCGTCTCCTCCCCGAAGACGAGCGGCAGCACGAGCTTGCCGACGTCGTGGAGCAGGCCGGCGAGATGGGCGAGGTCGGTGTCGGCGCCGGCGCGCTCGGCGGCCTCGGCCGCGCATGTCGCGACCGACACCGCGTGCAGGTGCAGATGGCCGCGGGAGACGCCGCCGTTGCCGGGCACGCGCTCGAGGTAGCGGTACGTCACGGCCTCCAGCGCGAGGCGCCGCAGCTCCCGGCGGCCGATCGTGGTGACCGCGTCGCGGATCGTGGTCGGCCTGATCCGGCGGGCGACGGCCGCGGAGTTGGCGTAGCGCAGCAGGTTGACCGCGAACGTCTCGTCGCGCTCGATCGTCGAGATCAGCTCGAGGTCGGCCGAGTCGATCTCGGCCAGGGCACACACGCGGCGCACCGTGCGGTCGAGCACCGGGAGCGGCCCGATCTGCTCGATCGCCGCGCGCACCTTTTGCGAAGTCCCCTCGTCCATCGGTTGCAACCGCCTCCCCTGCTCGCTCGCCTACAGAGTCGGCAGCGCGGGACGGCGCCCTCATCCCTCGGGCGGGTGATCCGGCCGGGGCCGGCCGCCGTCGCAGCCGCCGGCCTAGCGGAACTGCCGGTGCGCGCCCGGCTGGGGCGCGGTACGCGTTGCGTCGAACACGAGGCCGGGCGGCGTCAGGAACTCCTCGGCGAGGCGGGGCCGCTCGCCGGCGCCGTACCACTGGCCGTGGAACGTGTAGCCCTCGAGCTCGTCGGTGTCTTTGCCCAGGATCCGGCCCGTCGCGTTGTACTCGTCCAGCACCGGGCCGAGCCCGTAGCGCTGGATCGGGCAGACCTTCATGCACACGGCGCAGCCGTGCGCCTGCGCGACCACGGGGGCGCAGCGCACCATGTTCAGCTTCGCCTTCTCGACGCCGCGGTACATCGTGCGGCGGGCCGGGATTGCGCCGGACGGGCAGCGGCGGACGCAGATCTTGCACTCGTCGCAGATCTTGTGGATGCCGTAGTCGACGGGCTCGTCGATCGCCAGCGGCGCGTCGGTCGTGATCGACGTGACGCGGCAGCGGGAGCCGGCGCTGGGGGTGAGCACCTGGCCGTTGATGCCCATCTGGCCGAGGCCCGTGACGACGGCGTAGTGGAGGATCACGTTCTCGCCCTGGAAGTCGTGGAGCCGGGCGCGGTAGCCCTGCGCCTGCAGCCACTCGGTGAGCGCGTTGCCCCTGTCGGTGAGGTCGGCGTAGGCGACGAAGGCCGCCTTCTCGGAGCGGACGCTGGGCGCAGTGTTCGTCGCCTCCCAGCTCTGGTCGAGCGCGAGCACGACGACGCGGTCACCGAGCTGTGCGTCCCGGTACGGCGCGAGCGTGTAGCGAGGGTCGTGCTCGGCGATGCCGACGGCCGAGAGGCCGAGCTCGCGTCCACGCTCCTTGAGCGCGCGTGAGAGCGCCGCCGGGTCGGCAGCGCGCGCAGTCGCCGCGGCGGGGGCGGCGGCGGGCTGGGCGGCGGCAAGCACCTTGAGCCGGCGGTTGGCCCGCTGCACGCGAGGCGCAGTGGTCAGGAACGTGCGCCAGCCGTGCTTGAAGATGTAGCGGACGGCCTCCGGGTGGATGGTCAGCCAGTCCTGGAGCGGCGCGGTACGGGCGGCCTCGTCCTCGGCGGCCGGGTCGCGGCGGATGCCGGCGACATCACGCAGCTCCTCGGGAACGGTGAAGCGGTCGTCGCCCCACCAGCGCTTCTCCGTCGCGTAGGGCTTGCGCACGACAGCGGGCAGCGACGGGACGAGGTAGAGGCGCTGGAAGACGCCCGGCAGGTAGAGGAAGCGCAGAAGCGGCGTGAGGGCGCGCTCGACGAGGCTGGTGGGCCGCGGGTAGTGCAGCGCGGATGGTGCGTCACTCATGGCCGATCACCTCCGGAGTGGGCTCCCTGGGCGAGAGGAGATGCCGCGAACGTACCACGCTCGTCGGGCCGGCTCAAGCCACTCCGCGCCCATGCACGGTGGCCACGTTTCGCGGCACGCGGTGGTGTCGGCCCCGCGGTAGACTGACCCCCGTGGCGCGCCTCGACCTGATGTCGGAGCTCGAGCGAAAGTCGATCCTCTCGATCCCCTGCCCGACCTTCGCCGATACGTCGCCGCAGCCCGGGCCGCCGCTCCACGAGCGCCGCGTGGCGATCGTCTCGACGGCTGGCCTGCACCTGCGGCACGACCCGCCCTTCTCCCTCCGCACGGCCGCTGACGACGCCTTCCCCGGCGACTATCGCGTCATCCCGGGCGACGTCGCCGCCGCCGAGCTCGTGATGAGCCACGCCTCGGTCAACTTCGACCGCACCGGCTTCCAGCAGGACTGGAACGTCGTCTTCCCGGTCGACCGGCTGACAGAGCTGGCGGCGGCCGGCCACATCGGCAGCGTGGCGCGATTCCACTACTCGTTCATGGGCGCCGCACCGCCCGCACAGATCGAGGAGCACGCCCGCCGCCTGGCCGGCCTGCTCCGCGCGGACGCGGTCGACGCCGTGCTGCTCGTCCCGGTCTGACCGGCGTGCACGCGGGCCGTCGGCTCGCTCGGACACTTCCTGGAGCAGGAGGGAATTCCCACCGTCTCGATCAGCCTCGTCCGCGAGCACACCGAGATCATCCGGCCGCCGCGCGCGCTGTGGGTGCCGTTCGTCCTCGGCCGGCCGCTCGGCGCGCCCGACGAGGTGGCGCTCCAGACCCGCGTGCTGGCGGCGGCGCTCGCGCTGCTCGACCGGCTCGACGGGCCGGTGCTGGAGGAGTTCCCGGAGGACGCCCCGCCACCGGCAGCGCCCGTCGGCGGCGACGGCGAGGCATTGCCCGAGATCCTGGCCTGCCCCATCCCGCGCCGCGACCCGTGCGAGCCGGCAGCCGGCCCGCACGCGCTGCTCGCCGCCGAGATCGCGTTCCTGCGGCCGTGGTACGCCCTGGCGGTGCGCGAGCGCGGGCGGACGACGGTCGGCGTGAGCGGGCTCGAGCCGGAGGCAGCGGCCGCGCTGCTGGGGGACTGGCTCGCCGGGGGTGATGCGGCCGGGCTCGCCTCGGATCGGCTGAAGCTGGCGATCGACGACCTGCGCGCCTTCTGCCTGGAGGCGGGCGGTGCCCAGCCCGGTGGCGCCGGGGGCGGCCCGCGCCTGGAGCGCTGGTTCTGGTGGGAGACGGCAGTCGGCAACGCGCTCCGTGGGGCCCGGCACGCCGCCGGCGAGAGCGCCGACCCGACGTTGCGGCTAATCGCGAAGGTGCTGATGGTGCCGACCGTGCAGCGCGGCGAGCAGCCGCCGGGCTGACGACCGGGGCCGTGGCCGCGGGCCCGGACGGAGCCCGCCGGGCTAGAGCCCGAGCCCGCCCGTCTCGGCGACGATCGCATACGAGCGCTTCCGCGCCGCGTGGTCGAAGATGTTCGACGCGACCATGATCTCGTCGACGCCGGTCTCGGCAACGAACGCCTCGATGCCGGCGCGTACCGTCGCGGGCGACCCGACTACTGCGCGCCGCAGCATCCGCATCGCGCCGGCCTTCTCCTGCGGCGACCAGTGCTCGTCGATGTCGTCGACCGGCGCAGGCAGGAAGCCCGGGGTGCCGCGCACGAGGTTGCGGAACGCCTGCTGCGGCGTCGTGAAGAGGCGGCGCGCCTCGTCGTCGGTGTCGGCCGCGATGACGTTGAGGCCGGCCATCGCGTACGGCTCGTCGAGCTGGGCGGACGGCTGGAACCGCTCCCGGTATGCCGCCAGCGCCGCCTCGAGGTCGTCGGGCGCGAAGTGCGAGGCGAACGCGTAGGGGAGGCCGAGATACGCGGCGAGCTGGGCGCCGAAAGTGCTCGAACCGAGGATCCACAGTGGCACGTTCAGCCCGCTGCCGGGCACGGCCTGCACCCGCTGGCCCGGCTCCACCGGCGCGAAGAACGCCTGGAGCTCCTGGACGTCGTGGGGGAACTCGCTCCCGCCCGCAGGGTCGCGGCGGAGCGCGCGGGTGGTCGCCTGGTCGCTGCCGGGCGCGCGCCCGAGGCCGAGGTCGATGCGGCCAGGATAGAGCGACTCGAGCGTGCCGAACTGCTCGGCGATGACGATCGGCGAGTGGTTCGGGAGCATGATCCCGCCGGCGCCGACGCGGATCGTCGAGGTGCCCCCGGCCACGTGGCCGATCACGACCGAGGTGGCGGCTCCGCTGATGCCCGGCATGTTGTGATGCTCGGCGATCCAGTAGCGCCTGAAGCCGAGCGCCTCGACGTGCCGGGCAAGGTCGAGGCTGTTGCGCAGCGCCTCGCGCGGGGTGGCGCCGTCCGGCACCGGCACGAGGTCGAGCACGGAGAGGGGCACGACCGGCATCTCCGCTGACCTTACCCGGCGTGGCGCGGGCCCGGTCCGGCTGGCGAGGGCGGCGGGGTGTCCGCCGCGGGCGCCCAGCCCAGGCAACGCGTGACCGGCTGCGGCGGGTACTTGGCGCCGATGGCCTCGTTGCGGCAGAGGAGGTACGTCTGCCCGTGTCGGCCCTGGGTGAGGCGGACGAAGGCGCAGGAGCGGCAGAGGGTCATCGGGGTGGCAGCGTAGCGGCGACCCTCGACGCCCCCGTTGGCGCCGCACCGTCCGGGCCGATCGGTCAGAGTGGAGCGATCCCGGCGGTCGCACGACTGCAGTCACGAGAGAGGAACGACCATGCGAGGCAAGCTCATCGTCGCAACGGCGCTCGTCGCGGCGGTCGCCGCCCCGGGGGTCGCCACGGCGGCGTCACCGACGGTGCTCAGCAGCGAGACGACGATGTCCGCGTACTCGGTCGCGAGCGTGATCCTGGCCGAGGGGTACTCGCGCTACGGCATCAGCGTCGAGACGGCACCAAGCGCCCAGCTCGTCGGGCTCAAGTGGTCGGTGGAGTGCCGGAAGGGCTCGGACAGGAAGAAGGTGGAAGCGAAGGCCAGCCAGAAAGCGCCGTACACCGTGTGGCTCGACGCCACCGCCAAGGGTGCGGCCTGCAACGTGCTGGGCACGGCGACGCGCGACTTCCGGCTGAAGGGCAAGCTGATCGTGAAGGTGCTCGGCACGAAGTAGACCCTGCCGGGCGGGTGGAGTAGGGTCTGCGCCATGTCGAGGATCGCCACCTACACCTGGAAGGTCGCCGCGAAGAAGCTGACGCTGACGGCGCTCAATGACCCCTGCCGCTGGCGGCGCGAAATCCTCACCGCGCAGCCGCTGGCCTGGTCGGCCCCTAGGGTGTGCCCGCGCTGAGGCGACTCGCCGCCCTCGTCCCCGTCGGCCTCTCGGCCACGCAGCTGCAGCTGTTCCGCGTGCCCCTGCCACCAGGGGTCGCCGCGGTGTTCGGCGAGGTCGGCCCGGCGTGACATCAGCGTCTCCCAACCCTGCCGCGACGGGTGGCGACGGCAAGGCTGTCCCGGTGCCGCGCGGCGAGGAGCGTGCCTGGTTCGACGGCGCCCGCGAGGGACGGGTGGCCCTGACCCGCTGCCGCGCCTGCGGCGCCTGGTCGACCCCCCGGGTGGTCTGCCCGCGGTGCTGGTCGCAGGACGTCGAGGTGGCGACCGCCTCGGGCCGGGGCGAAATCTACTCCTACACGGTGCTGCATCGTGCCGGCCGGCCCGGCTTCGAGGCCGACGTCCCGTACGTCGTCGCGCTCGTCACGCTCGACGAGGGGCCACGGGTGATGACGACCATCGTCGGCGTGGCACCGGCCGAGGTGCGCATCGGCTGCCGCGTGCGCGCCGAGTTCGTGACGCGCGGCGGCGTCGCGTTCCCGGTCTTCACGCCGGAGCCGGCATGAGCGCGCTCGACCGCATCGCGATCGTGGGGGCAGCCGAGTCCGACATCGGGCACGCGCCCCATCTGTCACCGCTGGGGATGATGGCCCAGGCAACGGCTCGTGCCGCCGACGATGCCGGGCTCTCGATCGGCGACATCGACGGTGTCTTCGTGATCACGCCGTACCACCACCTGACGTCGCTCAGCTACTGCGAGACCCTGCAGATCTTCCCGCGCTACCACGACACGACGCAGCTCGGCGGCTGCACCTTCGTCGCCTACCTGCGCCATGCGGCCGCCGCGATCGCGGCCGGGATGTGCGAGGTCGCGGTGATCGCGTACGGCTCGTCCCAGCGCTCGGACGCCGGCAAGCTCGTCAGCGCCTCCGAGGTCTCCACGTTCGAGGTGCCGCACGGCGCTGCGTACCCGATCTCCTCGTTCGCGCTGATCGCGCAGCGGCACATGCACGAGTACGGGACGACGCCCGAGCACCTCGCCGAGGTTGCCGTCGCCCACCGCGCGTGGGCCACGCTGACGCCGAACGCCTACTACCGCGACCCGATCACGGTCGAGGACGTGCTCGCCTCGCCGATGATCTCGAGCCCGCTGCACCGGCTCGACTGCTGCGCCGTCACGGACGGCGGCGGCGCGGTGATCGTGACGACGAAGGAGCGGGCGCGGAGCCTGCGCCGTAAGCCCGTTCACGTGCTCGGCGGCGCCGAGGGCTACACCCACCGCACTGTCGCCGCGATGGCCGATCTGACCATCTCCGCCGGGGCGCAGACGGGGCCGGCCGCCTTCGCCGAGGCCGGGCTGGCCCCGGCCGACATGGACTTCGTCCAGCTCTACGACGCGTTTACGATCTCGCCGCTGATGATCCTCGAGGATCTCGGCTTCTGCGCGAAGGGCGAGGCCGGCCCGCTGTACGCGAGCGGCCGCACACGGCCCGGCGGCGACCTGCCGGTGAACACCAACGGCGGCGGGCTCTCGTACTGCCACCCCGGGATGCTGAGCCTGTTCCTGCTGATCGAGGCAATCCGCCAGCTGCGCGGCGAGTGTGGCGAGCGGCAGGTCGCGAACGCCGAGGTCGGCGTGGTGCACGGGCTGGGCGGGGCATTCGCGGGCGCGGCAACGGCGATCCTCGCTCGCGGCGACTAGAGCTCCCTGCGGCGCGCGGCCTGCTCCGGCTGGCGCCGCCGGTATCGTCGTCGCGGGGCGCGGCCCGGCCGGGTCGCCCGGCCATCCGGGTGCCTGCGCCACGCACGCCGATGACCCGCACAGTCCGCCTCCGACCCTGGCAGAAGGCCGCCCTCGACCGGTTCCTCTCGGCGACCGGCCCCGACTTCCTCGCCGTCGCCACCCCCGGCGCCGGCAAGACGACGTTCGCCCTCACCGCCGCCCGCCACGAGCTGGCCGCGGGGCAGCGCAGGCTGATCGTGGTCGCTCCCACGGCGCACCTCAAGCAGCAGTGGGCGCGCGCCGCCGCCGCCTTCTCGCTGCACCTCGACCCGACATGGTCGGCCGCCGACGGGGCGCTGCCCGCGGACATGCACGGGATCGTGACCTCCTACCAGCAGGTGGCGACGAGCGCCGCGACGCTCGCGCGCCTCTCCCGCGACGCGTTCGTCGTGCTCGACGAGCTGCACCACGCCGCCGACGACCGGGCCTGGGGCGGCGCCATCCGCGAGGCGTTCACCGGGTCGAGCCGCCGGCTTGGCCTGTCGGGCACACCGTTCCGCTCGGACACCCGCGCGATCCCCTTCGTCTCCTATCACGGCGACGAGGCCGTGCCCGACTACGAGTACAGCTACGGCGACGCGCTCACCGACCGGCGCGTCGTGCGGCCCGTCTACTTCCCACGCACGAACGGCCACATGGAGTGGTCGGCGCCGGACGGCTCGCTGCACTCGGCCACGTTCGACGAGCCGCTGGAGGCGGCGCGCGCCAGCCAGCGCCTGCGCACCGCCCTGTCGCTCGAGGGCGAGTGGCTACCGACGGTGCTGCGCGCGGCGCACGCGCGGCTGCTGGAGGTGCGGCGCGAGCATCCGGCGGCGGGCGGCCTCGTGATCGCCACCGACCAGGAGCATGCGCGCGGCATCGCGGCGCTGCTGCGGGCGCACTCGGGTGGCCCGGTGCGCGTCGTCACGTCGGACGACCCGGGCGCGTCGGCGGGGATCGCGGCGTTCGCCGTGGGCAGCGACCCGTGGCTGGTTGCGGTGCGCATGGTCTCGGAGGGGGTGGACATCCCGCGGCTGCGCGTGGGCGTGTACGCGACAACGACCGCCACGGAGCTGTTCTTCCGCCAGGCGGTGGGCCGGCTGGTGCGCTGGACGCGCGGGGTGCCGCGCCAGCACGCGTGGCTGTTCATCCCCGACGACCAGCGGCTGCGCACGCTCGCCGCCGAGATCGCCGAGCAGCGGCGCCACTCGCTGCGGCGCCGTGAGGGCGACACGCCCTTCGAGCGGGAGGGCGAGGAGGCCGACGAGCGCGTCGTGGCGGCGACCGAGGAGCAGATGTCGCTGTTCGCGGTGATCTCGGCCGTGGCGACGGCTGCCGCCGAGCCTGCCCGTGACGCGTACCTCGACGACCTCGACGACCTGGAGGAGGGCGTCAGCGAGGACGTCGTGCTGGCCCTGGCGCCGCCGCCGCCGCTCGGCGGGGCCGGCGGCGTGGGCGGCGTGGGCGGTGGCCCGGACGGCGGCACCGGTGTCGCGACGCTCACCCGGCGCGAGGAGAAGACCCGGCTGCGCGACGCGAACGCCGACGTCGCCCGCGAGCTGGCGCGGCGCACCGGCCTCACGCACGCGCAGGTGAACGCGGAGCTGAACCGGCTCTCGGGCGTGCGGC
>JANXXF010000298.1 GCA_025350775.1 Actinomycetes bacterium | reverse complement strand
GCGCTCCAGCGGCCAGTACTCGACGGCGAAGGCCTCGGCGTCGGCGAGAGAGGTGAAGTCGCTGATTCCCGCCGAGAGCCGGAGCACCTCGATAGCTCGGTGGTAGAGCTGGGCCGAAATGTCCGCGCGGGTGGCGTCGCGGCCGGCCGTGATCATCCCGATTCCCGGGATGAGCGTCACGCGCGGCCCGAGCGGGTCGATCGGGAATGGCGCGGTCTCCGCGTCGACGTGCCCCTCGTGGTAGCTCCGGTACCACGTCTCGTACCCGATGATCCCTTCCCGGATCCCTGTCTCGAGCGAGGCCTCGGTGGCGCCGTCCCAGTCGACCCACAGCGGTCGCACCTTCGTGTTGACTAGGTGGTCCGGACAGGCGGCCCCGATCTGGGAGAGCCTGCGCGCGTCGTCGCCTGCGAGAAATTCGAGCACCTCCGGCCCTGAGTCGACCTGGAGGATCTGGCTTCGCTCGCGCGAGACGCCCCCACGCAGCAGCGGCAGGGCGGCCAGCAGCAGGGAACGCCGAAGCTCGGGCTCAAGCGGCACGCGAACCCTGGAACCGAACGGGTTGCGGCTGGTGGCGCACTCGATCGCCCTCGATGCTCGCACGATCGCCTCCATCGTCGCAGCGTAGGACTCGGCGCCGGTCTGCCCCCACGTCACGAGCCCGTGCTTTGCAAGCAGGACGAACCGGGCCGACGGGTTCTCCCTGACTGCTGCGGCGACCAGCTTCGAAAGGGCAAACCCGGGACGGATATAGTCGACCCAGATGGCCTCGTCGCCGAAGGCTTCCTCGGCGATGCGCCGGCCGCCGGACGCGGCGGTCAGGGCGATGATGGCGTCCGGGTGCGTGTGATCGACGTGCGGCGCCGGGATGAACGCGTGGAGGAGCGTCTCGATCGACGGTCGCGCTTGCGACGGATCCACACCCGAACGCAGGAGGTAGTCGACCATCTCGGTGTCCGGCATTCTGTCGCGCTGCTCGAGCGGCACGAGGTCGTCGAGCCGGAGCCCCGGGAAGCCCTTACGTTCGATCGTTGCCAGATCGCTGCCGCTGCCCTTCACGCGGAGCACCCGCGTCGGGCGGCCCGCGTGGTCGACCTCGTCGAGCTTCGCCGATGTGTTGCCGCCACCCCAGTTGGCGACGCTCCGGTCGGAGCCCAGAAGGTTCGACCGGTACACGAGCTGGTCGAGCCCGTCGAGGGCGCCTGCTAGCGCGGCGTCCCAGCGCCCTGGTTCGTTCTTCCGTCCGTCGTGCACTTGCATCTCCTCGCTCACTTCCGGTTGCTCATCTCAGGGGACATTCCGCACGGCCGGCCCCCGGATGAATAGGGGCCGACCATGCGCGGGGACCACAACGGAGATCGGGAGCCGCGCGGTCAGCTCTTGCTGGGCAGGAGCCGCTAGCGCGGGCGACCGTTGCCCATCGGGGCGCAGATGCGGTCGGTGAAGAAGTGGCTGACCCGCGGCCCGTCGACGTCGAGGGCAACGTTCATGTTCGGCGGCAGCTTCTTCGGAGTGGTCCGCAGGATATCCGTCGCGATCACCATGTCGCGCTCGATCACCGTCGGCGGATACTCGACCGCGATGTGCAGCGGCCACATCCCGAGCAGGCTCTGGTCGAATGCGTGCATCACGACGAGCGGATCGTGCAGCCACAGAGCCGTGAACTCGGTCGGGATGCCGACCGAGACGTAGATCAGCTTCTCCTGCGGTGGCCAGATGTCGAGGATCCGCATGACCTGCTCGGAGATCGGCGTCTTCGCGTTCCGAATCCGTTCGACGTCCTCGTCGAGCAGCGGCGTATCCAACGTGACGTCACACGGTACGTAGCTAATCGGCATCCCGGACTGGAGAACGATCTCGGCCGCGATCGCGTCGTTGTTGAAGTTGTACTCCTCGCGCGGCGATCGGCGGATTCCCTTCGCGTCCACGATCGGGATCACGACGCCCGCCATGATGATGAGTTCCTTGATGTTCTCGATCACCTTGGGCTCGCGGAGAATGGCGTGAGCCACGTTCGAGACGGTGCCGAGCGTGCAGACTTTGATCTCGCCCGGATTGTTCATGATCGTCTCGATGATGAAGTCGACCCCGTGCTGGTCTTCGTACTTCACGTCCTCGCCCGGCTCGAGGATGCCCTCGCCCTCGAAGCCGAACATGAGCGCGTGCCCGCGCATCGGCCGGCCGATGCCCTTGAAGACCGGAATGTCCGTCCGATCGCAGACCTGCAGTACCTTCACGGCGATCTTCGCTCGGAGGTCGGTATCGCCATAGCAGGTGACGACTCCTTCGACCTTCAGCTCCGGGCACTGGGCGGCGAACATGACGGCGAGGGCGTCGTCGTAGTACGTGCCGATGTCCGTGTCG
>JANXXF010000279.1 GCA_025350775.1 Actinomycetes bacterium | reverse complement strand
GTTGTCGACCTGCTCGAACGTCGCCCAGAGGAACTGCGAGGCGCCGGGCAGCTTGCGCATGATGTGCAGCCCCACGAGCCCGACGGTTGCCTCGGAGGCCTTGCCGGACGCTGGGTCGATGACGAGCGCCCTGGAGGTCTTGTAGCGATAGTCGAGAGAGCCGTCGGCCGGCAGCACGATCCAGGCCGCCTTGAGCTCGATCGCGCCGATGTCCTGCCCGTATGTGCGGGGGCTGCCGCCGCAGTCGGTGTCGCGGTCGACGACGGAGCTGCCGTGCGGCAGATTGAAGCCACGCTTGCCCCGGACGCAGGCCGCCTGCCCGGCAAAGGTCGCGAGGTTGTTGTCCCTGATGTAGTCGGCCTCGTCCTGGTTGAGCCGCACCTCGTAGTACGTCGGGCTACCCGACTGCGAGGTCAGCCAGCCACCACCGGACTGCAGCGTGGAGCTGAGCTGGAGCAGGCCCTGGCCTGAGCCCCGGGAGGCTCGCGCGGGAGGATCGAAGACGGTGGATGCCAGCGGGTAGGTCTGCCAGACGGTCGGCGTGACGTCTCCGGGGGTGCCGAAGGAGCTCGCCGGCGCCGTCGACGGCCTGCCCGGGCGCGCAGGGCCGGCCCGCCAGTTCAGGTAGATGAACTCCTGCCAGGCGATGCAGTCGGCTCCCGGCTGCACGGTCTCGGGGACGAACGCTCTCGGCATGACCGGTGCGACGACATTGAAGAACGTCGGCCCGCCCGTGCACGGGGCGACCCGCTGCGCCGGCGACGGCGTCGCGACTATGAGGGCAGCCCCGGCCAGCAGGATCATGGCGATCGCCCCGACGAGGTGGCGCGGCGTGGCGATCCGCCGGGTGATGACCGCGGTGAAGCCCCTCACCAATCGGGCGCTGCCGGAAACCGTCGGCAGAGCCGTCACGCGATCGGAAAGCGGGCGGAAGGGGGTGGGCAGCTGCTGACGGTCGCTTCGATTGAGGCATTCAAGCACGTCGCTCTCGGCGGAGCACCCGAACTCGGGCGAGGCCGTAGAATGCCGTCATGAGACTTTGGACACTGATCGCACCAGTAACGGCGGCGGCCTTCCTCGCCGTGCTTCCCGGCACTGCTCTCGCCGGCAATCCGAAGGGCGCCGTGGCGGACGCGAAGGTGCTGCGCGTGCTCGTCTCGGAGAGCCCGGCAGCGGCACGCTTCCGGGAGACCAAGAGCCTCGTCGCGGAGATGACAGCGTCGCCGGCGGTCTTCGTCCGCGCGCGCACTACGCTGCCGCGGACGGTGCGCACCGCGCTCGCGGCCATCCCGCAGTCGTTCGGCGGGCTTCAGGCCTGGAGACCACAGTCGAGGTTCGGAGCGAAGCTGCGGAACTACTCGCTGTGGCTTGTCGCGAGCGAGCACAACGCCCTCGCCCGTGCCGCGGCCACGCTCGACGGAGTCGAGCGGAAGTCGACGAAGGCGCAGCTCAAGGCTTTCGAGACCGCCGTCGCGGGCTTCGTCAAGGACGTCCAGAAGCTGGCAGCGGCAAACGACGGGCAGCTCAGCGCGGCTGGCCAGGGCATCCCCGCCGACGAGAAGCAGGCCGTCGTCAGGTTCTCGACGAGCGGCTAGGCGCGGCGCACAGGGCGCCACGGAGCCGCACCCAGAGCGACGGAGGGAAGCAATGACCGACAAGCTGACCACGCTGCTCGCGGAGGGCAAGGACTACTACTGGGCGCTCCGCCAGGGCCACGAAGGCGGCGCCGAGGCGCTCCGCGAGGCAGGCATCGACGACGAGACGCTCGACGCGTTGCGCGCCCTGCAGGAAGGCATTCTGCGCTCACCGGCCGCGACCGCGAAGGCCGCCGACCACCTCTACTTCAAGGTGACGCTACCCGGCGACGTGACCGCGTACTTCGCACCGCTCGTCACCGAGCACTCCGTCGAGACGGGCACCGAGCTGTTCCCCGAGAGGGTCGTCTGGACGTTCGCGCACACCGAGCTCCAGTACTGCACCGGCGGCGACACGCCGATGACCGCCCGGCTCGTCCACGGCGCCGAGGAGAGCAAGCACTGTCGCGCGGGCGACGTGATGCTGATCCCCGAGAACACGCTGCTCACCTACGACTCGAGCGAGGTGCACGGCTACGGGCACGCCCACATCTTCACGATGAACCTCAGCACCCGGCCGCGCACGTTCTACGACGCGCTGCCACGGATGCGCCTCGCCTACC
Source organism: Actinomycetes bacterium (assembly GCA_025350775.1). Classification (GTDB taxonomy): domain Bacteria; phylum Actinomycetota; class Thermoleophilia; order Gaiellales; family Gaiellaceae; genus CANFDS01. The sequence goes on along the minus strand of JANXXF010000279.1, from coordinate 1,857 downwards.
GTGGGCTCAGCGGTGGCAGCCACACCGAGGTGCTCGGGCTGGCCGAGCTCGGCTCGCGCATCGAGGTGCTCGACTGGTCGCAGCTCGTCTCGCCCAGGGCGACCGGCGGCCGCGAACTGCCGACCTGGCTGCGCAACGGTTGGGACGCGCGCGAGTGGACGCGGGCGCTCGACTACGCAGAGGGGACGAAGTCGCTCGTGGTCGCGGCACCCGACCGCGAGCCGGACGACTACCTGGAGTGGGGCCACGGCTCGAGCCTGTGCCAGGTCAACCCCGTCATCTCCGAGGCGGAAGCCGCGGTCACCGACTGCGTGTTTCCGAGCGGCTGGACAGCCTCACCGGTCTGGACCGAGCTGTGGACGGTGCTTCGCGGCACCGCGGTCGTCCGGCAGACACTGGCGCCGCTGCACGCCGCGGCGACCGAGGCGCAGATCGCGTCGGGCGTCACGCTGGTCGTGCCCGGCGGCGCGCGCGTGACCGTCGAGGACGCGAGCGACGACCTGGTGGTGCGCCGCCTGGCGGGCTCGTGCGCGCACAACGGCCACTGGGCGATGATGGAGGCGAAGCTCGTCGCCGACGGGATTGCGGGCCGCTCGCGTGGCTGAGCCGGGCCGGCCTGGGCTGATCTACGCTACGGCGGCGCACGGCAGCCTCGCCGGCCGCGCCTCCCCTTCCCCACCGACATCTGGAGCCCCAACTTGGCACTCGAGCGCCCGCAGATCGACAAGCCCGAGGGAGACATCCCATTTGACCTCGGCATCGACGACATCACGGTCGGTGACGGCGACGAGGCCGTTGCCGGCAAGAAGGTCGCCGTGCACTACGCCGGCGTGTCGTTCCTGACCGGCGTCGAGTTCGACGCATCGTGGAACCGCGGCCAGCCCTTCGAGTTCCTGCTGGGCCGCGGCCAGGTGATCCCCGGCTGGGATCAGGGCGTGCAGGGCATGAAGGTCGGCGGCCGCCGCAGGCTGACGATCCCGTCGGCGCTGGCGTACGGCGCCCGCGGCGCCGGCGGCGCCATCCAGCCGCACGAGCCGCTCGTGTTCGTGGTCGACCTGCTCTCGGTGGGCTGACGCCGGAACGGGCGGGGCGCCGCTACTTGCCCTTGCTGTTCGGCAGGCCGTACGTGCTCGCGAGCAAGTCGAGCGCGTCCTGCTCGACGCGCTGCTTGTCCGGGTCGACGCTGTCGATGTTCTCGAGCACCGACCACAGCAGATCCTCGGTGCCCGGGATCGGGATCTTCTCCGAAACGACGTACACAGCGAGGTAGTCCGCGGCGAGATCGCCGTTGTCGAAGACGGCGAGCCCGAGCTTGACCGGGGCGGCACGCAGGTAGTTCTTTTCGTAGCCCACGTCAAAGTGGACGCTCACAGCGATCGCCGACGGCACGGGCACCAGCGCGACGTCGAAGCTCGCATCCCGGAAGAAGTACGGCGCTTTCGGGGACGCCGCACTGCTGACGACCTTCGAGTCCGTCGTCTTCTCGCCGGTCTTCCACGCCTGCACGTCGCTGATCGTGAAGTGGCTACCGCAGTCGAGAGCGGGATCCGCAGCGCCGAACGGCCGTCCTCGTCAAGCTTCGCCGAGTAGCGCCCGCCGATCTCGTCGGCCTGCGCGCAGGTGTTGATCCTGAGCTTCCCGCCCGCGACACAGCGGGTGCAGGAGCGGTCGTCGCCGGGGTTCGTCGGCACCTTGTACTCGAGGATCGCGTCGGTGCCGTCGACGGTCACGTGGCTGACCAGCTCGCGTTCGATGCCGCCGCTCGCGGGCGGCGGCATCGTGAAGATGGGCTGCGGCAGCGTGAAGGCCGTAGCCGACGGCTTGCAGTCGCCGACCCTCGAGGACTGGCCGGCCAGG
>JANXXF010000277.1 GCA_025350775.1 Actinomycetes bacterium | reverse complement strand
GGCCAGCGTGTTGCCGGTGATCGTCCCGTTGATGCGGCCGAACGGGTTGTTCCACGAGTCGGCATAGCCGAACCGGCCGGTGACCGAGTTGCCACTGACGGTGATCTCGAGCGGACCGCGGCCCGTGTTCCAGGTGCCGGCCCAGACCGAGCCGGAAGCGGCTCCCGCCGACACGGCGAAGAACGCCAGCGCCGCTACCGCGCCGAGGAGCGCAACGAGAAGCCCGTTGCGTGCACGCATGATGCACCTCCTGTTGGGTTCGCCCACCAAGCTTCGACGCCGCAGGCGCGCGTGACATCAGAGAAATCGCGGATCCACGACCCGGCGCCGTGCCGCGCCGAGCTGCCCCGTGCTGAACCGCACCGTCCCGTGCCGAGCGCGGCGCTAGTCGAGCGTCGGCGGCAGCGGGCACGCGACGAACTCGCGGCCGCGCACCCTGTACGAGATCTCGTAGAAGCGACAGCCGGCGCAGATGCCGGTCGTCGCCGCGAGCAGGGCGAGCGCCGCCACCAGCGTGCCGAGCACGCCTGCCACCAGGCCCAGCCCCGCCGCGCCGAACGCGGTGGCTGCGGTCAGGAATGCCAGGCCGACCATGTTCGCGAACCGCGGCGGCCGCGAGTCCTCCAGCGGCCCCTCGCCGAAGCGCGGCTGCACGACTTCGTAGTAGAGGACGCACGGCAGGCAGAAGCGGCGCCCGAACTGGAGGCCGACGGCAAGCTGCACGGCGAGGACGGCGAACAGCCACCAGGCGCCGGTCGCGACGCCGACGGCGGCGACGATGCCGACGGTGGTCTGCAGGAAGCGCGGCGCCCGCGCGTCGATGACCTGGGTGTCGCGGTACGGGTGAGCCCTGCGCTTCATAAAGTGAAGCATAGCCGGAGCACGGCCTGCTCCGTCGCGGCGGCCACGACCACGGCTGCCGTCGCCAGCGCGGCTCCGCCTACGCGAGCGGCTTCGCCACGAACGTCTTCGCCACCGGCAGCACCTCTTCGGCCCAGCGCTGCAGCTGCTCCTCCCACTCGGCCGGCGAGACCGACGGCACGTCGAAGTGGAAAGTGACGTGGCGGTAGCCATGGTCGGCGAAGCGCTGGAGATCCTCCAGCACCTGCTCGGGCGTGCCGGTGAGGCCCGGCCGCTTGCCCCACGAGTGCGGCTCCTTGCCGTTCGTCAGCCGGGCCGTGGCGAACGCACCGAGGAATAGCTGCGACGGGTCGCGCCCGACCCGCTCGGCTTCGCGCACGAACTCGACCCGCAGGCCGTCCCACAGCGCGGGGTCGACATTGATGTCGAGGTACACCGGGTAGAAGCACTCACAGGTACGACCGGCCCGGCGCGCGCCGACGGGCGTGACGCCGCCGTACCAGAGCGGCGGATGCGGCCTCTGCACCGGCTTCGGATCCATCGAAACGTCATGGATGTCGTAGAAGCGGCCGGAGTGGTCGATCCAGTCCTCGGTCCAGGCCTTGACCATCACCTCGATGTTCTCCTCGGTCTGCGGGCCGCGATCCTCGAGCCGCTGGCCGAGGGCCTCGAACTCGCCGCGCTCCCAGCCGGCGCCGTGCGCGACGATCACGCGGCCGTTCGACAGCACGTCGAGCGTCGCGAACATGTGCGCCGAGATCAGCGGGTGGCGGTACGGCGCGATCCACACCGAGGGCGCCAGGCGCAGCGTCGTCGTGCGCGACGCGATCGCGCCGAGCGTGGTCGGCACGTCGAGCATGTTGGGCCGGTCGGGGTACGCCCGCTTGCCGGTGACGTTGGCGACGTGCGGGGCCCCCTCGGTCACCCGCTCCGTGACGATGTGGTCGGACAGCCACACGGAGTGATAGCCGAGGCTCTCGGCCAGCACCGAGGTCTCGACCGGCCGCATCTCGGCCGCCGGAAGCTTTGCGATGTAGGCATCACCGTCGCGGTCGCGGGTCATGATGCCGTGAGTCAGGAGCTGCACGCCGAAGTCCATGGCGAGAGGGTAAGCGGTCGGCGGCGACGGTGCTCGCTTGACCTGCTGCGACGGTGCACGCTTGACCGGCGCGGGGCGCCCGGGGTATGACCCTGGAAACGAGGATTCTGGAGGTACGAGGATGAGCATCCTGCGCGGGGCCCGCACGGGCGAGGACATCGAGCGGCGCCTGTCGCGGATCGAGGACATCGAGGCGATCCGCAACGTCAAGTCGCTGTACGCCTTCTGGTGCGACAAGAACTACAACCCGGTCGAGCTCGGCAAGCTGTTCGTGGACGATGCAAAGTGGGAGTCGAACGTCCTCGGCAACTACTACGGCCGCACCGAGATCGAGGGCTTCATGCGCGGCATCTCGGAGCGCCTCACCTGGGCGCACCACTTCATGATCAACCCGCTGGTGGAGGTAGCCGACGACGGCCGCACCGCCACCGGCACATGGGCCCTGATCGACCTCGTCACGCTCATCCGCAAAGACACGGGCGAGAAAGACGCGGTCGCGATCACCGCCGACTACGCCGACACGTTTGTCAAGATCGCGAACGGCGAGTGGCGCTTCCAGTCGATCCGGGCCGACCTCAAGCTGATGGCGCCGCTGTCGGAGGGCTGGGCCGAGAACGAGCTCTGGGACATCTAACGCGGTGAGCAGCAAGGACGTCGAGGCGTTCGTCCGCCGGCTCCGGCATGCCGGGCTGGTGGTCGAGCGCTCCGGCGGCGGCCACTACAAGGTGATGACGCCCGAGGGCGGCACGATCGCCTTCCTGCCCTTCTCGCCGTCGACGAACCGCTGGCGCGAGAACACGATCGCGCAGCTGCGCAAGCGGGGGATCGTGCTGGAGGACGACCCGCGCCACCACCCCCGCCACGACGCCGGGTAGTCGAGCACCGCCTACCAGGGCAGCGCCGGCTCGCCCGCCGTCCAGCCCGCGTCCACCGGCAGGGTGACGCCGGTGACGCCGCTCGCCAGCGGGCTCGCCAGGAAGACGATCGCGCCCGCGACCTCCGAGGCGTCGAGCAGCCGGTTCAGCGGCGCCCGTCTCTTCGCGGCGGTGACGAAGACCTCGTTCTCGAGGAACGGCTCGGTCATCGCGGTGATCGTGAAGCCCGGGCACACCGAGTTGGCGCGCACGCCGAACTCGGCCCAGTCGATCGCGATCGAGCGCGTCAGCGCAGCCACTGCCCCCTTCGTCGCCGTGTAGGCGCCCTGCGCGGGCAGCGAGACGAGCGCGGCCTGCGAGGCGATGTTGACGATCGCGCCCTGCGCCGCCTTCAACCGATCGCCGAAGACCTGGCAGGCTTGCAGCGTGCCGAGCACGTTCACCTCGTAGGCGCGCCGCGCGTCCTCCTTGGTGATCCCGTCGATGGTGGTGTTCGGCGGGAGGATGCCGGCGGCGTTGACCAGCACGTCGAGCGTCGGGCCGACGCGCGCGGCGAGCGCGTCCAGCGAGGCACGGTCGGTGACGTCGACCGAGGGGCTGCCGTCGCGGTCGGCGACGTGCACGGTGGCGCCGCTCGCCTGCAGCAGCTCGACGCACGCGCGCCCGATGCCCGACATGCCGCCGGTGACGACCGCGGTCTTGCCCGCGAGCCCGGGTACCACTCTCGTGTCTGCCATGGTCGGTTCAGCCTCCCCAGAGTCCGGTGGTGAGCCCGCCGTCGACGACGAGCCGGGTGCCGGTCACCCAGCGGGCGTCGTCGGAGGCGAGATAGACGAAGGCGTCGGCGATGTCGCGCGGGCTGCCGAGCCGGCCGAGCGGGTGCATCGCGGCGGCGCCCAGACGCGACGCCTCGGGATCCGGCTGGTCGTTGAAGTAGCCGTGGATCATCGGCGTGTCGATGAAGCCCGGCAGCACGCAGTTGGCGCGGATACCGACCTTGGCGCCGTCGAGCGCCATGCACTGCGTCAGCATCGCCGCGCCCGCCTTGGAGGCGCAGTAGGCCGCGTCGTTCTGCAGCGCGTGGGTCGAGCAGATGGAGGCGGTGACGAGGATGCTGCCGCCGCCGCGCGCGACGAGGTGCGGCCACGCCGCCTTCGAGACGAGGAAGATCGACTTGAGGTTGGTGTCGAGCTCGCGGTCCCACAGCTCCTCGGTGAGATCCATGATCGAGCCGACGATCGTGACGCCGGCGTTGTTGACGACGACGTCGATCCCGCCGAAGTGCGCGAGCAGGGCGTCGAGCCCTGCCGCGATCGACGCGGCCGAGGTGACGTTCAGCTCCAGGCCGAGCGCGTCACCGCCGATCTCGGCGGCGGTCGCCCGCGCCGTGTCGCCGTTCAGATCGGCAGCGGCGACGCGCGCGCCCTCGGCGGCGAACCGCAGCGCCGTCTCCTTGCCGATCCCTGACCCTGCGCCGGTGACCAGCGCAACCTTGCCCTGCAGACGTCCGCTCATCCCGCGATCATCGCGAGCATGAGACTCAACGGCAAGCGAGTGCTGGTGACGGGTGGCGCAAGCGGGATCGGCGCCGCGATCGTGGAGCGGTTCCGGGCGGAGGGCGCCCAGGTAGTCGCGGGCGACCTGCGCGGCGGCGACGTCGAGCTGGACGTGCGCTCGGCCGCGGCGAATGCGGCGGCGGTGGCGTTCACGGTGGAGCGGCTGGGCGGGCTCGACACGGTGGTGTGCAATGCAGGCCGGCCGGCGACGGGCACTGCGGTCGACACGAGCGAGGCCGACTGGGACGACACGCTGGCCATCAACGTCAAGGGCATCTACCTGATGGCGCGCGCCGCCTGGCCGCAGCTTGAGGCGAGCCGCGGCGCGATTCTCGCGACGGCGTCGATTACGGCGATCGCGGCGACGCAGAACCAGGCCGCCTACTGCGCGTCGAAGGCGGCGGCGGTGATGCTGATCAAGTGCCTCGCGTTGGACGGGGCGAAGGCAGGGGTGCGGGCAGCGTGCGTCCTCCCCGGCTTCACGCGCACGCCGATGCTCGAGCAGTGGGCCGACGGCCAGCCCGACCCGGCAGCAGCCCGCGCCGGCGCCGCCGCGATGCACCCGCTCGGCCGCCTCGGCGAGCCCGCCGAC
>JANXXF010000270.1 GCA_025350775.1 Actinomycetes bacterium | reverse complement strand
GGGCCAGAGCTGCGGCGTCTACGATGCTGCAATGACCGTCCACACCCGCACGAGCCTCATGGCGGGCGGCCTGGCAGCCGTCAGCGCCGCGATCTTCTCGCAGGTCGCAGGCGCAGCCGGACGCTCGGCTTCGGCACAGGTCGGCGGTGCCGCGTCCCGCCTCGACGGCACCCCGCTCGTCGCCGACCCGTCCTCGGCGGCCCGCAACACCGTGCGCGCGCCCAACCCGCAGGTCGTGCCGCTGTCGGTGCGCGGCGCGGCCACGCAGTCGGTCGCCCTGCAGCGCTGGGATGACTCCGACGGCAACGGCCTCGCCTCGATCGGCAGCGACGGGGGCCTCTACACGAGCTCGTCGCTGCACATCCAGGGCTCGACTCGTGGCGGGCAGAGCGAGCGCCAGCCGCTGGCGATCTTCTCCAGCGACGGCGTCGAGAAGTGGTCGCTCGGCCTCGACTCGTCAGACCGCCCGGCCAACGACGGCTTCTTCCTGGGGCGGGTGGACGGCCAGACGGTGATCGACGTTCTCTACTTCAAGACCTACGCTCCGACACAGAACGCGGTCGGCATCAATCTCATCCCGCCGCCGCGCGCGAGCCTCGCCGTCAGCGGCTGGGACGGGACGGCCGACGCGCCGACGCTGCTGCTGCGGATCGGTGTGCGCCAGCTCGGCGAGGCGATCCGCGTGATCGACTCGAGCGGCGCCACGCGGGCGGCGCTCCGCTCCGACGGGTCGCTCGTGGTGCCGCGCTTGCGCGTCAGCGAGCCGTTGGCGCCACGCACCGCCCGCTCGTCAGGCGAGAAGGGCGACATCTCGTGGGACGCCGGTCACATCTATGTGTGCATCGCCCGCAACCGCTGGCGGCGGTCCTCCCTCAGCGACTGGTAGCCCCGCAGCGGGCCGCTCAGCGGCGCGGAGCCAGCAGGCGCGCCGGCACCCCGGCGACCGTCTCACCGGGCGCAACGTCGCGCGTGACGACCGCGCCGGCCCCGATCAACGCGCCCTCGCCGATGCGCACGCCACCCATGACGACCGCCCCCGAGCCGATCGAGACGCGCCGTTCGACGACCGTCGGCAGCAGCGTCCAGTCGGCGTCGGTCTGCAGCGAGCCGTCCTCGTTGGTCGCCCGCGGCCGCCTGTCGTTGATGAACATCACGCCGTGGCCGACGAACACCTCGTCGCCGATGGTGACGCCATCGCAGACGAAGGTGTGACTCTGGATCTTGCAGTCGCGACCGATCACGGCGCCCCGCTGGATCTCGACGAACGTGCCGATCCGCGAGCGGTCACCGATCCGACAGCCGTACAGGTTCGTAAAGGAGTACACGATGACGCCCTCGCCGAACTCCACACCGCTCAGCAGCCGGAAGGGCGCGTCGTTGACGGGTGCGTCAGCCACCGAAGTACGCGCGCACGCCCGCAACGACGGCGTCGACCTGCGCCTCGCTGAGGCCGGGGAAGATCGGCAGCGACAGCCCGTCGCGCGCGAGCGTCTCCGCCACCGGGAACGCCCCCTCGCGATAGCCCAGGTGCGCGTAGGCGGGCGAGAGGTGCGGCGCCTGCGGGTAGTGGCGGCCCGTGCCGATGCCGCGCTCCCTGAGGAAGTCGGCGAGGGCGACAGGAGCGGCCGTGCGCACGACGTAGAGGTGCCACACGGGGTCGCTGGTTGGCGCCACCGGGGGCAGAACGAGGTCGCCGAGGCCGGCGAGCTGCTCGCTGTAGGCCTGCGCGACAGAGCGCCGCAGCGCGTTCCAGCCGTCGAGCAGCCGCAGCTTGCGCAGCAGCACCATCGCCTGCAGCGTGTCGAGGCGGGCCGTCCAGCCCTCCCACTCGTGGATGTACTTGGCCCGCTGCCCGTGCTCGCGCAGGGCGCGCAGGCGCGTCGCCAGGGCCTCGTCATCGGTGACCAGCGCGCCGGCATCGCCCATCGCACCCAGGTTTTTGCCGGGATAGAAGCTGAAGGCGCCCCAGAGGCCCGCCTGGCCGGCGCGGATGCCGTCCCGCTCGGCGCCGTGCGCCTGGGCGGCATCCTCGACGAACTGCAGCCCGCGCCGCTCGGCGATCGCACGCAGCGCCTTCACGTCGGCGAGCTGCCCGTACAGATGCACCGGCAGCAGGAAGCGCGTGCGCGGCGTCACCGCCGCCTCCACGAGCGCAGGGTCGAGGTTGTAATCGCCGTTCGAGACGTCGACCGGCACCGGCGTGCCACCCGCCTGCGTCACCGCCTCGTAGGTCGCGACGAACGTCTGGGCCGGCACGATCACCTCGTCGCCGGGCTCGATGCCTGCGGCCTGCAGGCCCAGGCGCAGCCCGTCGAGGCCACTCGCGAGGCCCACGCAGTGCTGCGTGCCGCAGTACGCCGCGAAGTCCTGCTCGAGCTCGGCGACGGCCGGCCCGTTGACGTAGGCGTTCGTGTCGATCAGTCCCGCGAAGTCGGCGAGCAGCTCCTCCTTGAGCGGCGCGTGGATCGCGCCGAGGTCGAGGAAGGGCACTGCCGCCAGGGATGCTGTCGCATGCTTGGCCACGCCCCCCAGCTTAGCCTGGATCCACCGTTTTTCGCGGGCGTTGCAGCTCGTCCAGACTGCCAGGCCGCGTCCTGACAGCCCGGACAAGCGCCCCGCGATCACGAAAGACGGTGGATCCAGGCTCAGTCGGAAGGGGTCGAGTCGCGACCCGGCACGGTCGAACTACACTGCGATTGGGCGAACCGAGCGCCCGCGGCCGATGACCCTCCTCGCTTTCACCGAACCCCTCCGTTCCGACGGGACATTCCGTCCGTGATCCGTCGCGACCCGTTCGCCGATCCGGCGCCGCTGATCAAGAAGGTTTACGCCTACGTCGCCTACCGGATCGGTGACGGCGCCGAGGCCGAGGACGTCACCAGCACGACGTTCGAGCGCGCGCTCCGCTACCGGGCCAGCTTCGACCCGAACAGGGGCGATCCGCTGGCTTGGCTGTTTGGCATCGCGCGCCGCTGCGTCAGCGAGGCGCTCGTCGAGCGCTCGCTCACCGGCGGTGAGCTGCCCGAGCAGGAGAATCCGGGTGACATGGCCGGCGAGGCGCTGCACCGACTCGAGCTACGGGACGCGATGGAGCAGCTCGAGGTGCGTGAGCGCGAGCTGCTCGCGCTGCGCTACGGCGCCGACCTCTCGACGCGGCAGATCGCCGAGCTGCTGGACGCCACGCCGAACGCGATCGACGTCGCCCTGCACCGGGCACGGCAGCGGCTGCGCACCGTGCTCGAGGGTGGCGCGCTACCGCCGGTCGAGCCCCTGACGCCGCTCAAACGGCGCCCGGGCCGCAAGCGCGTCCGCCTGCGTACGAGCCGCTGATACCACCCCGTGTAAGAAAACCGGCCCGCCGCGGGTAATAGAGGTAGCAGCCGCCATGCCAGGGAGGTTTTCGAAAGTGAAGTTCTGGAACCGTCACGACCGTCCGCTCGAGCGCGACCTCGCGTCGTTGCGGGCAACGCCGTCCGAGGAGTTCGCCGGCCGGATCCTGAGCCGCCTCACCCGCGGCCAGCTGACCACCCGCTCCAGCCGGATGAAGGTCGGCGTCGCCATGAGCCTCACGGCCCTCGGCCTGATCGTCTTCGCCGTGTTCGGCGGCCTCGGCTACGCGTCCTCGGCAGCCTCGAAGGCGGCGAAGGTCGTCAACGTCGTGAAGGTCTCCTCCAGCGCCAGCTCGGTGAAGGTCTCGGCGTCGTCCAAGTCGACCAAGTCGGTCAAGGTCGTCGCGTCGAGCAAGACGAGCAGCACCACCTGGATCTGCAAGTGGAACGGCACGGGCCAGGCGTACACGCGCATGAGCGTGAACACCTCGTCGCTCGCGACGTACACGGCGCAGTCCGGCAACATCGTGCCGGCCCCCAGCGACGGCACCTGCCCCGAGCCCGATGTCGAGAATGCCAGCGGCAAGACGCAGATCTGCAAGTGGAACAGCTCGACCTCCGCCTACACACAGCTGGAAGTGGCGAACTCGGCGCTCGCGACGTATCGCGCGCAGTCGGGCAACATCATCCCGGCACCCGACGACGGCTGCCCGGCACCGGCCACGGGCCGCTCCGGCGGCACGATCAAGATCTGCCAGTGGAAGGGCTACGACCAGCCCTACAGCGAGAAATCGATCGATGAGAGCGACGTGGACAAGTACAGCGCCGTCCCCGGCAACCTCGTCCCGAAGCCGAACGGCGGCTGCCCGAGCCCGGGTACCGGCAATGGGGGCGCCCCGGCCGGCAAGACGTGGATCTGCCACGCGACGGGATCCGTGACCAACCCGTTCACGCAGAACTCCGTCGCGGACTCGGCGCTGGCGACACACAGGACGCACCCCGGCGACATCATCCCGGCGCCTGCGGGCGGCTGCCCGAAGCCCGGCGCCGGTAACGACAACACGACGAAAATCTGCCACTGGGACAACCACTCCGCGGCGGATCCGTATACCGAGCTGGAAATCAAGGACTCGGAGATGGCCGCGCACAGCCGGGACACCGGAGACATCATCCCGAAGCCGGCGGGCGGCTGCCCGAAGCCCGGTACAGGCGATAGCGGCAAGACGACGATCTGCCACTGGACGAGTAGCGCCTCGAATCCCTACGTCGAGATCACCGTCAGCAACTCCTCGCTCGCGGCGCACCTCTCGCACGGCGGCGACATCATCCCGGCCCCCAAGAAGGGCTGCCCGAAGCCTGACGGCGGCGGTGACGACCACGGCGGTGGCGGTGGTGGCGACGGCGGCGGCGACTGCTCCGGCGGCAGCGGCGGCGGCGGCGACAGCAGCAGCGACGACAGGTCGGGCAGCTCGCACGGCGACAACAAGTCGGGCGGCGGCGGCAGCGACGGCAACTCGGGCGGCGGCGGCGGCGGCGCCGGCGGCTCCCAGTACGGCGGCTGCGTGCCGATCTGCCACAAGACGAGCTCGTCGAGCCATCCATATACGCTGATCCTCGTTCCCACGAGCGCACTGCCTGCGCACGCAGGGCATGGCGACATCATCCCGGCCCCGGCCGCGGGCTGCCCCGGTGGCAGCGGCGACGGCGACGGCGGCCAGAAGTGCAACTCGGGCCGCGGCAACGGCAGCGAGGGCGACAGCAGCCAGCTGATCCAGCCTGGCACCGGCAGCAGAGGCACCAGCCCGACCAAGGACTGCGACCCGGGTAACTCCGGCAGCCACAACGCCGGCGGCGACTGAGTCCCTGAATAACACCCTGACGGAAGCGAACGGCCGGGCCCTGTGCCCGGCCGTTCGTCGTTCCACCGCCTGCACGTCGCCCGCAACAGGCATCCTTGGCAGCGCATGAGCGACCTCTCCGTCGAGATCTGGGAGCGTTCCGGCGGCCTCGGCCGCTGGCTCGTCCGCTGGCTGCCGGGCGTCATCGCCGGCATCGCCACCGGCGGCCTCGCCGCCGACCGCGGCGGCTACTTCGCAACGACGTGGGGCTGGGGCGTCGTGCCGCTCTGCTGGGTTGCGGTGATGGCGCTCTTCGTCCGCGACCACATCAGCCTGTCGCGGCTGGAGCTCGCGTTCCTCGGCGTGCTGATCGCCATCCCCGGCTGGTACGCCATCTCGATCGCCTGGTCGCACGACGTGCCCCAGTCGATCCTGGAGGTCGAGCGCGCCCTGCTGTACCCCGCCGGCGTGCTGGCAGTGCTGCTGGTCACCCGGCGATCGACGACCCGGCATCTGCTGACGGGGGTCCTCGTCGCGATCACGGCGGTCTGCTGGTACTCCCTCGCCAAACGGCTGTTCCCCACGGCCACCCCGACGTTCGACGTCATCTCGACGTACCGGCTCACCGGGCCGATCACCTACTGGAACGCGCTCGGCATCTTCTCGGCGGTGGGAACGCTGGTGGCGGCGGCCCTCGCCACTACCGGGCGCAGCATGGTCGCGCGGGCGCTGTCGGCAGCGACGCTGCCCGTGCTGGTGCCGACGATGTACCTGACGTTCAGCCGTGGCGCCTGGATCGCCATGGCGATCGGGCTGCTCGGCGCAGTCGCGGTCGCGCCGAAGCGGCTCACGGTCATCACGGGCATCCTCGCGCTCGCACCGGCGCCGGCGATCGCGGTCATCATCGCGTCGCGCTCAGGGGCGCTCAGCCACCTGGAGAGCTCGCTCGCCCGGGCTCAGCACGAAGGCCACCGCATGGCGCTCGCGGTGGCCGTGCTCGCGGTCGTCTCGGCCGGGGTCGGCGTGGCCATCACGCTGGCGGAGCGGCGCTTGCGCGTGTCGGCGCGGGCGAGGCGGGCCTCGGCGGGCGCGCTCGGCGCGGTCGGCATCGCGATCGTCGTCGTGGCGTTCGTCCACTTCGGCAACCCGGTCTCGGTGGCACGCAACAGCTGGAACTCCTTTACGGGGCCACCGGTGCAGGTGACGAGCGACTCGAACCTCAACAAGCGGCTGTTCACGCTGTCGAGCAACGGCCGCGTCGACATCTGGGCCAAGGCGATCGACGCCTTCGCCGAGCACCCGCTGAACGGCGTCGGCGGCGGCAGCTTCGAGCGCTTCTGGAACCAGAACCGCAACTCCGACCTCAAGGTCGTCGACGCCCACTCGCTCTACGTCGAGGTGCTCGCCGAGCTCGGCCCGCTCGGCCTGCTGCTGTTCGTCGCGCTCGTCGCCCTGCCGCTCGTCGCGGGCATCCGCCAGCGCCACGACCCACTGGTGCCGCTCGTCTTCGGGGCGTTCCTCGCCTTCGCGTTCCATGCCGGCATCGACTGGGACTGGGAGATCTCCGGCGTGACGCTCGGCGCCCTCTTCGTGGGCGCGGCGCTGCTCGGCCGCGCCCGGGGCGACACGCCGCGCGTGCGCGGGGGCGGCTTCCGCTGGCCGGCGGTCGCCGCCGTCATCGTCGTCGGCAGCTTCTCGCTGTACACGCTGGTCGCGAACCGCTACATCACCCGCACGGGCGGCTCGACCTCCGTCTCGGCTCGCGACCGCGCCGACCGCGCTGCCTCGTGGGCACCGTGGTCGCCGGTCGGCTGGTCGCGCCTGGGGGACATCCAGCGCCTCCAGGACGACTTCGCCGGCGCGCGCCAGAGCTACCGCCAAGCGATCGCGCTCGACCGCAACGACTACCTGACCTGGCTGCACCTCGCGCTCGCCTCGAGCGGGCCTGCCCGCACGACCGCAGCCCGTGAGGCGCTGCGGCTCAACCCGCGCTCGCCCGAGATCAACAGCCTCCGCCCGTACCTCGGGCTACCCGCGCTGCCGGCAACGAAGGCGGCCGCTGCCGCCGCGCCGGCAGCCCCCGCGCCGGCGACAACCACCCGGCCATGATCGGGGCGGTCGTGCTGGCCGCCGGCGCAGCGAGCCGCTTCGGGTCACCGAAGCAGGCGCTGCTGCTGAGCGAGGTCGTGCCGCGCGTCCGCGAGAGCGCCGCTGTCGGCGACCTCGTCGTCGTACTCGGCGCGCACGAGGTGGCGACGGACGCACGCGTGGTGCGCTGCCCCGACTGGGCGAGCGGGCCTGGCGTCTCGCTACGCTGCGGCCTGGCTGCGCTGCCCGACGGCTGCGAGGCCGCGATCGTCGTGCTGGCGGACGGGCCCGACCTCAACCCCGCGGCGATCGACCGTGTCGTCGCGGCCTGGCGCGCGGCGGGCGGCGACGTGGGCGGGAACGGGGGCGGGGACGGGGGCGGGCGCGCCGACGCAGGCGAGGGCGCCGGCGGTGACAGGGGCAGCGGCGGCGCGTTCGCCGCGAGCTACGGCGGCGTCCGCGGCCACCCGGTGCTGCTTCCCCGCTCGCTGTGGTTCAGCATTCCCGACGCAGGGGCCCGCGCCATCGAGCCACGACTCGTCCCCTGCGACGACCTGGGCGACCCCGGCGACGTCGACACGCCCGAGCACCTCCCTGCCCGCCTACGCGGGGCCTGAACGCCGTGGAGGGCCCGCCGCTGAGCACGCTCGCCCTGTCGACGGATAGCTCGCCGCTGGCGCGGGCCAGGATCCGCGGCACGCTGACGCTCGAGCAGGCGGCGGCCAACGCCGGCATCACCGCCGACGAGGCGCGCTGGCTGGAGGAGGGGCGTCTGTACCGCTTCGCCGACGCCGACGACGCCATTGCCGC
>JANXXF010000266.1 GCA_025350775.1 Actinomycetes bacterium | reverse complement strand
GGTCGGCCGCCGGCACGCCGAGCGCAACCGCCGCGTTGAGCAGGCGCGAGCCGTCGAGGTGCAGCGCCAGCCCGAGCTCGCGGGCCGCCTCGACCACCGGCGCCAGCTCGTGCAGCTGCCACACCGCGCCGCCGGCGCTGTTGTGCGTCGTCTCCAGCGCGACGATGCGGGTGCGCGGGTAGTAGTGGGGCCGGTCGGGCCGCACCGCCGCCCGCACCTGTGCCGCGTCGATCTTTCCGTGCTGCCCCGGCAGCCCTCTGCAGACCAGCCCGGAGTGGACGGCCGGCCCGCCCTGCTCGCTGATGAAGATGTGCTGGCTCTCCTCGCCGAGCACCTCGTCGCCGGGGCGCGAGAGGATGCGCAGGGCGATCTGGTTCGCGAGCGTCGCCGAGGGCAGGAAGAGCGCCTCCTCCTGGCCGAGCAGTACGGCGCCCCGCCGCTCCAGCGCAAGGACGGTCGGATCCTCGCCCATGTGGCTGTCGCCGACCTCGGCGGACGCCATGGCGGCACGCATGCCGGCGCTCGGGCGGCTCTTCACGTCGCTACGCAACTCGATCATGCGAGCGATTGTCGCAGCCACCACCCCACACCGCGCAACTCACCGGGCCGCGGCCGGCAGCTACCCTCGTCGGGTGGACCTCGCACTGCTCGACAAGACGCTCGCCGCCGGCGGCCAGCCGAAGTACCGCGCCGGCCAGATCTGGGACTGGCTCGCAGGCGGCGTTCGTGGCTACCACGAGATGTCGAACCTGCCCGCGGGGCTGCGCGAGCAGCTCGCGCTCGAGGTGCCCTTCTCGACGCTCGAGCTGGTCACCGAGGCGACCGCGAAGGACGGCACCGTCAAGGCGCTGTTCCGCACGCACGACGGCCATCCTGTCGAGGCCGTGCTGATGCGCTACAAGGACGGGCGCCGCTCGATCTGCGTCTCCTCGCAGTCCGGCTGCCCGCTCACCTGCACCTTCTGCGCGACCGGCCAGATGCGCTTCGGGCGCAACCTGACGCCTTGGGAGATCGTCGACCAGGCCCTCCACTTCAGGCGCAAGGAGGCGATCAACCACTGCGTCTTCATGGGCATGGGCGAGCCGCTGCTCAACCTCGACAACGTGCTCGCCGCGATCGAGCGACTGCCCGACATCGGCATCACGCACCGGCGCACCTCTATCTCCACCGTGGGTTGGCTGCCGAACCTGACGCGCTTCATCGACGAGGTCGAGATCCCGATCCGCCTCGCGCTCTCGCTCCACGCGCCCGACACGGCGACGCGCAACAAGCTGATGCCGGTGAACGAGAAGTACCCGCTCGAGGCGGTGCTCGCGGAGTGCCACCGCTACTCGGTGCTGCGCAAGCGCCGCGTCTACATCGAGTACGTCATGCTCTCCGGCGTGAACGACCGGCCCGACCAGGGCAAGGCCCTCGCCAAACTGCTCGGCCGCGAGCACTTCAAGGTCAACCTGATCCCGTACAACCCCACCGGCGGCCAGTTCGACGGCTCGTCGCGCGAGCGCATCGCTGCTTTCCTGGCCGAGCTCGAGCGCGGCGGCGTGCCCACCACCGTGCGCCTCACGCGCGGCCGCGACATCCAGGCAGCCTGCGGCCAGCTCGCCGCCGAGCGCGCCCCCGCGGCGTAGGCTTCCGGCATGGGCAAGGTCTTCGACGAGATCGACGCGAAGCTCGCCGCGTGGATCGGGCAGCAGGCGCTGTTCTTCGTCGGGACGGCGCCGTCGGGTGCCGACGGCCACGCGAACGTCTCGCCGAAGGGTCCGATCGGCTCGCTGCGGATCGGCGGCCCGCGCGAGATCGCGTACCTCGACATCCTCGGCTCAGGCTCCGAGACGATCGCGCATCTCCACGACAACGGGCGCATCTGCGTGATGCTGTGCGCCTTCGCCGGGCCGCCGCGGATCGTCCGTCTCCACGGGCGCGGCGAGGTGCGTCAGATCGGCGATCCCGGGTTCGCCGCGCTGGCGGCACGGTTCGGCTTCACGCCCGACCGGGGCGCCCGCTCGATCATCCGCATCGACCTCGAGCGCATCGCCGACTCGTGCGGCTTCGACGTCCCGCTGCTGGAGCTCACCGGCACGCGCCCGCAGCGTGAGGCGTGGAACGAGAGCCGGCTGCGCAGCCACGGCGAGGGCGGCCTGCTCGACTACATCCGCGAGCACAACGCGCAGAGCATCGACGGGCTGCCGGGCATCGCCGTCGAGCGGCTGCCCGCGCGCCCATGAGCGGCCCCATCAGCCCGGCCCCGTGAGCGCAGCCCCGTGAGCGCAGCCCCGTGACCGCCTTCGTCCTCGTCCACGGTGCCTGGCACGGCGCCTGGTGCTGGGACGAGCTGGCACCGCTCCTGGGCGGGCACGTCGAGGCGGTCGACCTGCCGGGGCACGGCGCCGACACCACGCCCGTCGCCGGCTGCACGCTCGACGCCTACGTGGCGCGCGTCGTCGAGGCGTTGGAGCGCGCCCCGGAGCCGGCCGTGCTCATCGGCCACAGCCTGGGCGGCATCACGGTGGCGCAGGCCGCCGAGCGGCGCCCCGACCTCGTCCGCGCGGCCGTCTTCCTGGCGGCGTACATGCCGCGCGACGGCGAGAGCGGCTACGGCCTCGCGCGGCTCGACACCGCGTCGGCGATCACGCCGGACCGCTGCGTGCTGCGCGCCGGCGAGGGCCTGCTCGATTTAGTTCCGGAGCGGATCCGCGACGCGCTGTACGACGGCTGCCCGGAGGCGCTCGCCGACGCCGCGGTCGCACGGCTCTGCCCCGAGCCGCTGAAGCCGATGGGCACCCCGGTCGCGCTCACCGCCGAGCGCTTCGGCAGCGTCGAGCGCGTCTATGCCCTGTGCCTACGCGACCGGATCGTGACGCCCGCGCTGCAGCGGCAGCTCGTCGCAGCGCAGCCCTGCCGCGTCGTCGAGCTGGACGCGGGCCATTCGCCGTTCCTGAGCCACCCGCGCGAGCTCGCCGCGACGCTCGCGTCGGTCTAGATGGGCGCCGCCCGCCGGGTCAGCCGGGCGAGCCGTCGCGCGTGAGCACGAGGCCCGTGGCCAGGCCGGTCTCGAGCAGGCGCGTGAAAGCCGAGCGGATCCCGATGACTCGCCGTTCCGGGAGTTTGAGCGACTCGGCGAGAGCTGCACCGTAGAGGTGCTCGAGCGCCGCGACGGTCGCCGGCTCACAGTGCTCGGCGATGATCGCGCTGCGGCCTCGCTCGCGCACCTCGTCCAGTGCCCACGAGAAGCGGAGGCCGAGGTCGGCCGGCTGCTCCCGCCGCTCGGGCAGGTGCACGCCGATCAGCAGTCCCGCGGCAAACGCCTCAGCGCCGTTGGCGAGCCCATCCGGGAGCGTGTCGGGGGCGTAGCCCAGCATCTCCTCGGCGACGCCGAGCGCCTGCCACACGAGGTACTCCCACTCGATGCCGAGCGCCTCGACGATGGCCGAGAGCGACCTCGCCGTGCCGACGATCTCGACAGCACGGGCGAAGTCAGCCTCTGTGTATCCGGTGCTCATGGTGAACATCTCCACAGCCGATCATCGACCGTCCACGCGGTGAGGTAAGCAGGATCACTCGGACGGGTGGACCGCGCGCTCCGCCTCAAGATCGGGATGGCTCTCGTAGCCGTAGCGCAGTACCAGCCGCTTCGCCGCAAGCACCTCGTCGAGGCGGCGAACCGGCCGCGATGTCGGCGCTTCCTTGACCCGTTCCGGCTCCTCGGCGGCCTCACGCGCGATCTCGAGCATGGCGTCGCAGAAGGCGTCGAGCGTCTCCTTCGCCTCCGACTCGGTCGGCTCGATCATCAGCGCCTCGGGCACGACGAGCGGAAAGTAGACGGTGGGCGGATGGTAGTCGAAGTCCATCAGCCGCTTGGCGA
>JANXXF010000254.1 GCA_025350775.1 Actinomycetes bacterium | reverse complement strand
CGCTGATCACGCCGACGCCGCCGATCTCGAGGAACGGCAGCAGCAGGTCGTCGTTGCCGGCGTACAGATCGAGGCCGAGCTCGACGATGCTGCGCGCCTGGGCGATGTCGGTGGTGGCCTGCTTGACCGCCGTGACGTTCGGGATCTCGGCGAGCCGCGCGATCGTCTCCGGCTCGATATTGATCACCGAGCGCTGAGGGATGTTGTAGACGACGACGGGCCTGTCGGTGACGGCGGCGATCGCCTCGAAGTGGGCGACGATGCCGCGCGGCGGCGGCTTGTTGTAGTACGGAGTGACGACGAGGACGCCGTGCGCGCCCAACGCATGTGCCTCCTCGGTGAGGTGCACCGAGTGCGCCGTCGAGTAGGTGCCGGTGCCGGCGATCACCGTCGCGCGGTCTCCGACCTCCTCGAGCGCGGCAGTGACCAGGGCGGCGCGCTCGTCGTCGGTGAGCGTCGGGCACTCCCCGGTCGTCCCGGCGACGACGAGGCCGTCGGAGCCGTGATCGACGAGATACCGCGCCAGCGCACGGAAGCGGCCGATGTCGACCGCCCCGTCGCGGGTGAGCGGCGTGATGATCGCGGTGAGCACCTCCCCGAGCATGCTGGGATTCTACCCGGCCCGGCCGGAAGTTAGCCGCGGTCGGTGCACGACCGCAACGCGGCCGCGTAGAAGCGCAGCAGGTTGCCGCTGTTGGCCCGCCACAGCCCGACTGCCGAGCGGCCACCCAGCTCGTGGAAGTCGACGCTGCGCCCCGCCGCCTTCAGGGCCACCACGAGCCGCTTGACGACGGGCAGCTGCGGGTCGTCGCTGCCGACGTCGATGCGGATCGGCCCGACAGCGGGGTAGCGGCCCTGCTCGGCGAGCTTCAGCAGGTCGTGCCGCGAAAAGTCGACTGCATCGTCGAAGGCGCCGGGACGCGCGTCGCCGAAGCTCTGCCAGATCTCGGGCGAGTGCGCGCCCACGGCGCAGAAGCGCCTCGGCTCCAGCCTCGCCAGGTCGAGCGCCCCGAAGCCGCCGTCGTCGAAGCCGCCGAGCGCGACCCGCTTCGGATCGGCGCCGGTCTGGCGAACGGCCTCGGCAACCGCCTCGGTGAGCACGTAGGTGCCCCACTTCGCATCGCCGCGGTCGTGCGCCTGGCTCTCGCGGTCGACGGCGACGAAGGCGACGTTCGGTGCGTCCAGGCCCAGCGCCACCAGCGACGCGTAGAAGCCGTTGTCGAGCAGCGACTCGAGCGTCTGGCCGCGCCCCGTGATGAGGACGACGAGAGGCCGCCCCTCGCCGCCGCCGGGCGGCACCACGGCGAGAGCGGGCACCGGCTTCGGCGTGCCCGGCGTCGCCGACAGCACCGCGCTGAACACGATGAACCGTCCGTGCCTGGCGCCCTGGGTGTTGACCTTGTTGACGACCCCCTTGACGACCGCGATGCCGACGAACACGGCGATCAGGACGAAGAACAGCCGGTAGCGCTGCAAGCCGCCGGCGCGGCGCGGCGGCGGTGGCGGCCCCTGCGGGCGGAACGGATTGGGGTCGACAGCAGGCTGCTCGCGATCGGGGTAGCGGTCGCGCCCGCCGTTGCCACCGGGGCCGTTGCCGAAGCGGCCGCTCATGCGAGCTCACCGGCGAGGCGGGCGCTGTGGGCGCGCCAGGGCTCGTGGAACAGCTGGTGGCCGTCGATCATGGCGTCACGCGTCGAGCAGCGTGTCGAGGCCGTGCGTGAGGCCGGGCGGGAGTGCGGCCAGCTGGCCGAGCGCCAGCAGCACCCCGGGCACGAACGCGTCGCGCGAGGTCGTGTCGTGGCGGATCGTCAGCGTCTGGCCCTGCGCGCCCAGGATGACCTCCTGGTTGGCCACGAGCCCGGGCAGCCGCACCGAGTGGATGGGGATGCCGCCGCCCATCCGCTCCGCGGTCACCCTCGCGGTGCCCGAGGGCGCGTCGAGCTTCGTGTCGTGGTGCAGCTCGATGATCTCGGCCCTCGGCATGTAGCGAACGGCCTCGGCGGCGAAACGCATCATCAGCACGGCGCCGATCGCGAAGTTGGCGGCGATGAACAGCGGCACGCCGGCGGCGCGGGCCCGCTCGTCCAGCTCCGTGACCTGCGCCTCGGTCATGCCCGTCGTGCCGATGACGACGGGGACGCCCTGCTCGATGCACGCGAGCACGTTGCCGTACACGGCGGCCGGCTGGGTGAAGTCGATCGCGGCGTCGCAGCCGCGCACCTCGACGGGGTCGCCGAGCTCGACCCCGACCACGTCGTGGCCGGCGACGACGAGCGCTGCCGCGAGCGCCTGCCCGACCTTGCCGCGGTAGCCGAAGAGCGCGACCCTCATGCCCGCGCCCTCACGCGACCTTGCGCAGCGCCGGGTTGATCCGGTCGATGCCGTCCAGGAAGATGTCCTCGTCGGGGCCGATGCCAGCGGCGCTGAGGCGGCCGGGCGCGAGCAGGTCGGTCGCGATCGCGGCCAGCTCGTCGGCCTGCACCCGCTCGAGCGAGCGGATCACCTGCTCGGCCGTGAGCAGCTCGACCCCGGTCACGAGCGACTTGCCGAGGCGGCTCATCCGGCTCGCTGTCGACTCCATGGCGAGCAGGATCCGGCCCTTGACGTTGTCCTTGGCACGTTGCAGCTCGGCGGGCGTGATGCGACCCGCGGCCAGCTCCCCCACCTGCTCGGCGACGATCTCGAGGCACGAGCCGACGTTTTCGGCGCGGGTGCCGACATAGATGCCGAGCTGGCCGGACTCCTGGTACTGCGAGACGAAGCTGAACACGGAGTACGCCATCCCGCGCTTCTCGCGGATCTCCTGGAACAGCCGGGACGATGCCGAGCCGCCGAGGATCGCATCGAACAGCGACATCGCATAGCGGCGATCGTCCGTGCGCGAGATGCCGGGGGCCCCGACGCAGATGTGGTACTGCTCGGTGTCCTTACGCTGGAAGCGGAGGAGCGGCGGCGGCACGGTCGTGAAAGGGACGCGCCGGATGGTCGCGCTCGGCCCGTCCACCAGCACGGGGAAGCTGCGCTCGACGAGCTCGTGAAACGCCTCGTGACGGACGTTGCCCGCGGCCGAGACGACGACATTGGCGGGCGCGTAGGCGGCCCGGTGGTGCGACTGGAGCGACCGCCGCGACACCGACGAGATGACCTCCGCCGTGCCGATCACGGGCGAGCCCAGCGGGTGGCCACCGAACACGGCCTCGCCGAAGTTGTCGTGGACGATGTCCTGGGGCGCATCCTCGACCATCGCGATCTCCTCGAGCACGACCTCGCGCTCGGTCTCGAGCTCGGCGAAGCGCGGCACGAACACCATCTCGGCCATCACCCGCACGGCGAGCTCGAGCTGCTCGTCGGGGACACGGGCGTAGACAACCGTGTGCTCGCGCGAGGTGGCGGCGTTGAGCTCGCCGCCGAGCGCGTCGAAGATCTCGGCGATCTGCAGGGCGTCGTAGTTCCGCGTGCCCTTGAACAGCAGGTGCTCGATGAAGTGCGAGACGCCGGCCTTGCGCGGGGTCTCGTCGCGGGCGCCGGTGCCGATCCAGAAGCCGACCGCGACCGAGCGGACGCCTGGGAGGCGCTCGGACGCGATACGCAGGCCGGAGGGCAGCTCGGTGATGTGGTGGCGGGGCACGGCAGTGATCGTAGCCCGTGGCGGGTCGCAGCCCGGGCGAGGAGGGGGCGTAGGCCTCCGCGGCCGCCGCCGCAAACGGCGAGGGCGGCTCTCGCCGCCCTCGCCTGCACTGCTTCGAAACCGGATGCGGTGGCGCTACCGCCGGCCGCCGCCGCCGCCGCGCCCACGGTC
>JANXXF010000247.1 GCA_025350775.1 Actinomycetes bacterium | reverse complement strand
CGACACTGCGCGCGAGATCGAGGCCGACGGCTTCGAGATCGCGGACCGCGTCGACATGCTGCTCTCGGCCAACACGCCCGAGGCGATCGCCGCGTCAATCGGGCTCGGCGCGATCGGCTTTGCTCCCGTGCTCTCCCGGCTCCGCCCCGACCTGCTGCTCGTTCTCGGCGACCGCTTCGAGATGCTGCCGGCCGCCCTCGCTGCGCTGCCGCTCGGCCTGCCTCTGGCTCACATCCATGGCGGCGAGTCGACCGAGGGCCTGATCGACGAGTCGATCCGCCACTCGTTGACGAAGCTCAGCCATCTCCACTTCGCCTCGACCGAGCTGTACGCGCGACGGATCGTGCAGATGGGCGAGGAGCCGTGGCGCGTCACGGTGAGCGGCGCCCCGAGCCTGGACAAGCTGCGCGACATCGACAGGCTCCCGCGCGACGAGGTCGAGCGGCGCGTCGGGCTCTCGCTCGCAGAGCCGACCGTGGTCGTCACGTACCACCCGGTGACGCTCGAGCACGGGCGCGTCGAGGAGCGCGTCGACGCCTTCCTCGAGGCGCTCGCCGGCCTCGACGTTCAGATCGTCTTCACCTATCCGAATGCCGACACGAACGCCCAGGCGGTGCTCGCGCGCGTCGAACGCTTCGTCGCGGCACAGCCGGCGGCCACGCTCGTCACGAGCCTCGGCTCCGTCGCCTACTTCTCGCTGCTGCGCTACGTCGCGGCGATGGCCGGCAACTCGTCGTCGGGGATCATCGAGGCCGCCTCGTTCGGGTTGCCGGTCGTCAACGTCGGCATGCGTCAGCAGGGCCGCCTGCGGGCACGCAACGTCGTCGACACCGGCGACACCGCGGCCGAGATCGCCGACGGCCTCCGCCGCGCCCTCGACCCGGGCTTCCGCGCCTCGCTGGCCGGCCTCGTCAACCCGTACGGGGACGGTGGAGCCGCCGAGCGGATCGTGGCCCGCCTGCGCGACGTCGAGCTCGGCCCCGGTCTGCTCGTCAAGAAGTTCCACGACCTGCCTGGGACCGCCGCGTGACCCGCTTCGCCTTCCTCGGAACCGTCGAGTTCAGCCGCCGCTGCCTGGAGGTGCTGCTCTCGGCGTGCCCCGACGCCGGCTCCGAGGTCGCGGGCGTGCTGACGCTGCCCCGTGAGGCGGCGGCGTTCAACTCCGACTGGGCTGACCTGGCGCCCGTGGCGGAGCGGCACGGCATCCCCTGCCATCACATCCGTACGCTCGACGACCCCGAGTCGCTCACGCTGCTGCGGCGGCTCGCGCCGGACGTGCTGCTCGTCTTCGGCTGGTCGCAGCTCGTGCGTGAATCCGCGCTGGCGGTGCCGCTCGGAGGCTGCATCGGCACGCATCCGGCGCTGCTGCCCGAGGGGCGCGGTCGGCACCCGATCACCTGGGCGCTGGTCGAGGGGCGCACCGAGTCGGGGCTGACGCTCTTCTTCCTCGACGAGGGCGCCGACTCCGGCGACATCGTCTGGCAGCGGGTCTTCCCGATCGCGCTGGAGGACGACGCCGCCGACGTGTACGCCAGGGTCTGCGATCTCGGCTGCACGGCGGTGCGCGAGGTGGTGCCGCTGCTGGCGGCGGGCACCGCGCCCCGCACCCCGCAGAACCACTCGCGCGCAACGATCTGGCGAAAGCGGGACGACTCCGACCGCGTCATCCACTGGGAGGGCCCGGCGATGGCCGCCTACAACCTAATCCGCGGGCTCGCCCGGCCCTACCTGGGGGCGACGACGACCCTGGACGGCGGCGAGCTGGTCGTCCTGCGCGCGCGGCCGCCGCTGGCCGCTGCAACCTCCGCTGCACCTCCTGGCACCGTCCTCGCCCGCCGCGGCGGCGAGCTCGACGTCCGCACCGGCGACGGCGTGCTCACCCTGGTCGAGCTCGAGACCGGCGGCCTGCGCGAGCCTGTGCCGGGCGACGTGCTCGGGAGGGCTGCGTGAACGTCCTCGTGCTGAGCGCGCACCCCGACGACGAGACGCTGGGCCTCGGCGGCACCATGCTGGCGCACCGTGCTGCGGGCGACTCCATTGCCTGGGTCGTGGCGACGCAGGCCCACGAGCCCGGCTGGTCGGCCGCGACGATCGAGCGCAAGGCCCGCGAGGTCGAGCGCGTCGCCGAAGCCTACGGGGTCGATCGTCTCGATCGCCTCGGCCTGCCGACGACTCGGCTCGACACCGTCCCGCTCGGCGAGCTGATCGACCCGATCCGCCGAGTGGTCGAGGAGGTGCGCCCGGAGGTCGTCTACGTCACGCACCCTGGCGACATCCACACCGACCACGCCTGCCTCTTCGACGCCACGGCCGCTTCGCTGCGTGCTTTCCGCGCCGTCACCGATGGTGTGCGCAAGGTGCTCTGCTACGAGACGCTGTCCTCCACCGACTCGGCTCCGCCGCAGCGCACTCCGCGCTTCGCGCCTAACGTCTTCCGCGACGTCTCGGCACACCTCGAACGCAAGCTCGAGATCATGGCCCTCTACGAGACCGAGGCGCAGCCCGACCCGCTGCCGCGCGGCCCGTCCGCCCTGCGGGCGCTGGCGCGGGTGCGCGGCGCGACGATCGGTGTCGAGTACGCCGAGGCGTTCGAGCTCGTGCGGGAGGTGCTCTCCTGACCGGCGGCGGTGGCGGCGGTGTCCCCGTCCTCGGCCTCGGCGCCGGCGGCCACGGAGCGGTCGTCATCGAGATCCTCCGCGCTGCGGGCGGCTGGGACGTCGTCGGCCTGCTCGATCCGTCGCGCGAGCTGTGGGGCACGACGGTGCTCGGCGTGCCGGTGCTGGGCGACGACGATCTCCTGCCCCGCCAATACGATTCGGGGGTGCAGCACGCCTTCGTCGGACTCGGCAGCACCAGCGACACACGGCCGCGGCAGCGCCTCTACGAGAGCGCACGCGCGGCCGGCTTCGCGTTCGCCACGGCCGTCCACCCCGCAGCGACGGTCTCGCCGTCGGCGACGCTCGGGCACGGCGTCACGGTGATGGCCGGTGCCGTCGTCAACGCGAACGCCCGGCTCGGCGACAACGCGATCGTCAACACCGCCGCGGTCGTCGAGCACGACTGCGTCGTCGGCGACCACGCGCACGTCGCCACCGGCGCAAGGCTGGCCGGCGGCGTCGAGGTCGGGGCGGGGGCGCACGTCGGCCTCGGCGCCTCGGTGCTGCAGGGCGTTCGCATCGGCAGCGGAGCGGTCGTCGGCGCGGGCGCTGTTGTCCTTGGCGACGTCGTGGCCGGCACCGTCGTGGCCGGCGTTCCCGCCCGGCTGCTGCGGGCGACGCGATGACTCTCGACGACGGCCTGCTCGTCGGCCGCGACGGCACGCTGCGCGACGCGATGCGCTGCATCGACGCCAACACCACCGGGATCGCGCTGGTCGTCGACGGCGAGCGCCGGCTGCTCGGCACCGTCACCGACGGCGAAATCCGCCGCGCCATCCTCGCGGACGTCGATCTCGACACGTCGCTGGAAGGGCTGCTCGCGGCCCGTACCGAGTCGCCGGCGACCGCGTCCCTCGGCACCGGCCCGGCCGAGCTGCTGCAGCTGATGACAGAGCGGGAGGTGCGCCATGTGCCCCTGCTGGACGCCGCCGGGGGCGTCGTCGACGTCGCGCTGATGACTGACCTCGTGCGCGAGTACGAACTGCCCGTCGCAGCGATGGTGATGGCCGGAGGCTTCGGCACGCGGCTGCTCCCGCTCACACAGGGCACGCCCAAGCCGATGCTGCCGGTCGGCGGCCGGCCGGTGCTCGAGCACATCGTCGACCAGCTGCGAGCGTCCGGGATCCGCCAGGTCAGCGTTGCCACGCACTACCGGCCGGAGGCGATCAGCGAGCACTTCGGCGACGGCAGCCGCTTCGGCGTCGAGATCAGCTACGTCCACGAGAACGAGCCGCTCGGCACCGCCGGCGCGCTCGGGCTGCTCGAGGAGAGCGACGAGCCGCTGCTCGTCATGAACGGCGATATCCTCACGCGCATCGACCTGCGCGCCATGGTCGAGTTCCACCGCGATCACCGCGCCGACATGACGGTCGCGGTGCGCCGCGAGGAGATCGAGATCCCGTACGGCGTCGTCACCATCGCGGGCGAGCGCGTGCTCGACATCGAGGAGAAGCCGCTGATCCGCCACTTCTCGAGCGCCGGCATCTATCTCGTGGGGCAGGCGGCGCGGCGGCTCGTCGAGCCGGGCCGGCATCTCGACATGCCCGATCTCATTCGCCGGGTCGTCGGCTCGGGCGGCACCGTCGTCAGCTTCCCGCTGCGGGAGTACTGGATCGACATCGGGCGGGTCGAGGAGTACGACCGCGCCCGCGACGACCACAGCAACGGCGTCGCGACGGGGGAGACGTAACAGTGGCCGGCAGGGACTGGCAGGGGCGCAAGGTGCTCGTCACCGGCGCAGGCGGCTTCATCGGCAGCCATCTCGTGGACGCGCTCGTGCGCCGTGGGGCGAGCGTGCGCGGGTTCGTCCGCTACACGTCGACAGGCACCGTCGGCTGGCTCGACGACCTCGAGCCGGACGTGCGCCGCGAGGTCGAGGTGTACCAGGG
>JANXXF010000230.1 GCA_025350775.1 Actinomycetes bacterium | reverse complement strand
GCCTGAGCCCGCCCGGTGGTCTTTTGCTCCCGCCCGCTCCGCTCGGTGACGGCAGCGACATGCCGGTCATGATCACCAACACGGGCACCGACGACCTCCACATCTTCGGCATGACGGTGGCCGGGCCGAGCTTCTCGCTCGTCGCGCCGCCCTGCCCACTCCCCGCGGTGCTGGCGCCCGGCGCCACGTGCACGATCACCGTCCACTTCGCGCCGCCCGTCGCAGGCCCCTCGGGGGGCGGGTTGACGATCGCGAGCGACGATCCTGCCAGCCCGACCTCGGTCGGCCTGTTCGGCAACGGGCTGCAGCCGGCCGCCGCCGGTGGCGGCTACGTCCTGCTGCCGGGCGCTCCGCCCAGGACGAAGTTGATCGAGCAGTACCGCGAGCGCTTCGAGTTCGCCTTCCGGATGCCCCGCGTCGGCATCGTCAAGGGCAAGCAGATCACCTACCGTTACTTCGCCGGCGGCAGCTTCTGGGTCGTGCGCTCGCTCTTCGTGCCGGTGTTGACGCCCGGAGTCGAGGGCGGCTGCCCGACCGAGAGCTTCGGTGGCCCGGCAGAGATTCGCCGCCTCTCGCCCAGCGGTAGTGAGCTGCCGCTCGAGCCCGGCGCGTACTGGGTCAGGGTCGACACCACGGACTGCGGCGCTGTTCCCGGGAGCGTCCCGCAGAGCGGGGTCGGCTTCGACAAGATCGCCGTCCAGGTGCTCGCCGGCGGGGAGTTCGGCGCGCCGCTTCATGTGCTCGGCGGCACCCCTGGCCTGAGTAGGCCGATCGCGTCGGGCAACGTCGGTGTCCGCCTCGTGGACATCACCGCGCCCCCCGTTCCCAGCTGAGCGGCGCCGAACAGCGCACGCCGCCCGACGCCCACCGCCTGACGCGCCCGTAGGCGCCGGCCCCGTGCCGTCGGCTAGCCGCTGATGCCGTCGACGACGGCGGGCGCGACCTCGCGCACCGCCTCGGCGATCTGCGTGCGCGTCAACCCGAAGAAGCTCTTGCCGATCGGCGTCGTCGGCAGGTCGCCCATGCCGGCGGTGCGCTTCGTCTCCTCGGCCATGCCGTCGAGCCAGCCGATTACCGCGAGCGTCGTCGGCACGCCGCGGAGCTCCGCCGCCATCATGTCGCGCACACTGCGCGACGTGCAGGTCGCTCAGTCGCCGGCGGCGATCACGAGCGCCGCGTAGCGGTCGGCCATCGCTGCGGCCCACACCTCGGCCGGTGTCGCGCCGATCTGCGGCCTGCCGATCCGCTCGACCCTGGCGCGCGGGTGGCGCCGCAACAGCTCGTCCTCGATCCCGTCGAGGATGCCCTGGCCCCAATGCCCCTTGGAGTTCAGCATCCCGTCGACGAGGGCGACCGTCCCCTCGATCGTCTGTGCACGCGGCGCGAGCGCACGCGGCTCGAACGAGTCGGCGACAGGGCTGACGAGGCTGGTGCTCACGCGTCCGCCCCTGCGATCTTCCTGGTGACAGAGTTGCCCATGCCGAGGATCCCCGAAGTGTATCCGCCATACGCCCCGCCCGCGCACACCACCTGCACCTGGTCGGCGCGGGTGCAGATCGGGATGAGGTCGCCGTCCTCGGCGTCCGCGTACCAGTCTGGCACCACCACCGCGTCGGCAAAGCCGTAGAGGCTGCGCCGCTTGAGGACCCCGGCCTCGAGCCGGACGTGCTCGAAGATGAACCGGCGGACGTCGTCCTTACTCCAGCCGGCACGCGCGACCGCGTCGGCGTGCTCGGGCGACATGACGAGCCAGAGCTCCTTGCGGAAGAAGAAGTTGTACGAGCCGGGCACCGTCAGCGAGTGTGCGACTGACTCCATCAGGCCCTCCGGCGTCGGCCGCCCGAAGTCGGCGATGCAGAACGGCGCGTCGGCCCCGTAGACCGTCACGGTGGAGTCGTCGGCGGAGAAGCCGCGGTCGAGCTGGAAGTGGGGCCACGGCGACTCGGGGCTCTCGGTGAAGCAGAATCCGAACTTGCCGGGTTGGCCCATTGTTGTCGCGTCGAGGCCGCCGGGACGCGCCAGGCCGATGTTCTGGATGACGAGCATCAGGGCGCGGCCGATCGTCGCGTTGGCACGGTTGCCCTGGCCGAGCGCGTTCGCGCGCCCGTTCATCTCCAGCTGCTCGGCGATCGGGCCATTGACGAGCAGCATCGGGCTCACCGAGTGCACCGTCGTCACACAGTCTTCAAGATCGAAGCCCGGGTCTGCGAGCGCGCGGACGCCCTCGATCACGACGGGCAGGTACTCGGGCAGGCAGCCGGCCATGACGGCATTGGCGGCGATCTTCTCGACCGTCGCGCGGCCCTGGCCGGGTGCCAGCACCGCCACCACCTCGTCGCGCCGTGACGCCCAGGCGCCGAGCATCCGCTCGACCCGCTCGCGCGTCGGTGGCACCACAGGGCGGCCGTCCGTCCAGCCGGCCTCGAAGCACGCCTCAATGTCGTCGACTGCGCTCGCTGTCGTCATCGGTATAGCCTTGCCTCCGCACCAGGTTGATGCTCTCGTCCCTGGCGACCATACGGCATTTCGGACGGTGCCGTGCGTGCCCGTCAGAGCCGCAGGCCGGTCATCACGGACTGCCATGGCTCGCGGCTGCCGTGCATCGTGTCGGGGTTGGTGTTGCGGAGCCGCGCGAGCTCGGCGGTGAGCCGCTGGAAGGGGATGATGCCGGTAACAGGCCGCAGCAGCGGGTGGGGCGAGACGAACGGCAGGTCTGTGTCGGGGCGCTCGCCGCAGGTGAGCACAGGCCCGAGCGCGAGCTCGTCGAGAGCTCCCCGCAGGGTAGCCGTCCGCCCGCCGTCGTCCTCAGCGGGCTCGATGAGCACCGCCGCCATCCCCTGCTGGTAGCCGGCGGGCGTGCCGTGAAGGGCGAACTCGGGCGGCATGCCCTCGGTCCACTGCCAGGCGCCCTCCTTGATCTTTAGCGCCGCCTCCTGCGCGGTCGGCAGGTCGCGGTTGAAGCCGACGATCAGGATGATGGGGGCCGACTGCACCTTTGCGGCAGCAGCTGGCAGGTCGCCGAGCCCGATCGTTGCCTCGATGGCTGCGGGAAGTCCCTCGAGCCCGTCCGCGAAGCCGGCCCGCCCGGCCACATCGAACTGCTGGGCCAGGCGCCCGAGCGCCGCGAGCGACGCCAGATACGAGACGCTGAAGGTGCCCGAGGTCTCGTTCGCGCACGTGCGCACGGTGTGGTCGGCCGCCTGCTCCGGCGCCTCCAGCCCGACGATTGCGACCGTCGCCGCGCCTGCGGCCCCGGCCCGCTGCAGCGCCGCGCTGGGGAAGGTCTTCCAGCCGCGGTGGCTGATCACGACGACCTGATCGCGGGCGGTGAGCGCGGCCGTCGTGCCGACATCGTGTGCGTCTAGGGCGTGCGGGCGAACCTCCCCGGCGGAGAGCCGGCTGATCCACTCGGCCGCGATGCGCGCAGCGTGCAGCGACGTCCCGATCCCCGTGAAGATGATCGGCCGGGTGGGGTCGAGCGGCGGGAACGCGGCGGTCGCCAACACCTGGCGCACGGCGTCCGGCTCCGACGCGATCTGGCGGTCGAGGTTGAAGACTGCGGTCATCTCGGTGTCCTTTCGCTTGCCGATCAAGCGGTTTGCCGGAGGCCGACGGGCTCGCGCGCCGCCGTCGGAGCACCTACGTCACCCAGCGCACCGGCTCCGACCCGTCCCACTCCTTCGCCGCCTCGGCGATCCCGGCGAAGCCCTCGACGGCGGCCTCGTGCCACTCGAACAGCTCGACCATGCAGCCGAGCTGCGCGGTGGTGTCGAAGTAGCCGAAGCGCATGCCGTTGTGGGCGAGCCGGCCGAACGAGACGAGCGGGCAGCCGCGGCTCTCGTAGGTGGCCTGGTCGGCCTCCCAGTCGTGCGACCACGTGCACATGTGGTGGAAGGTGTCGCGGCCGGCGGGCACGGTGTCGCGGTAGGCGGTGGGGCCGTCGGTGGTCGGCTCGATCAGCTCGATCTGCACGGGGCCGGCCTGCGCGATCGCGATCTTCATCGAGAGCGGCGCCGGCTTGCCGCGGTAGGTCGTGTCGGTAAGCAGGGCGGTGTAGTCGCCGACGAAGAACGGGCCGACGCCGAGCGTCTCCGTCCAGCGGCGCATCGCTGCCTCGACGTCGTCCACCACCCAGGCGTTCTGGAAGAAGCTGCGGTCGGTCGGCAGGCTCGGCATCGGGGGCTCCTCAGCTGTTGGTGAAGTTGGCTTCGCGGCTCTCCAGGAACGCGGCGAGCGCCTCGCGGAGATCGTCGGTGCGGGTCGTCAGCGTCTGGGTGCGGTTTTCCAGCTCGAGCGCCGCCTCGAGCGAGTCGGCGTCGATATTGCGGGCCAGCACTTGCTTCGTCATCTGCACGCCGAAGGGGGAGTTGCGCGCGATCTCGGCGGCGAGCGAGAAGGCGCTCTCCAGCAGCTCGTCCGGCTCGACGATGCGGTTGACGAGGCCGATGCGCAGGGCCTCGTCGGCCTGGACGCGGCGGCCCGTGAGCAGCAGCTCCGACGCCATGCCGAGGCCGACGACGCGCGGCAGCAGGTACGAGCTGCCGAGGTCGCCGCCGGACAGGCCGATGCGCACGAACGATGCGACGAAGAACGCTGCCGACGAGGCGATGCGCAGGTCGCAGGCCAGCGCGAACGCCAGCCCGCCGCCCGCGGCCGGCCCGTTCACCGCCGCGATCACCGGCTGCGGCAGCAGGCGCAGCGCGAGGCTCACGCCGGCGATTCGCTCCTGCTTGTGGAAAACGTCCTGCACGGTGCGGTTGCCGCCGATCGGGTCGTCCACCGAGATGTCGAGGCCGGCGCAGAAGCCGCGGCCCTCGCCCGTGAGGACGACGACCCGGCAGGTCGTGTCGGCGGCGATCGTGGCGAGCGCGTCACGGATCTCCTCGACACCCGCCCACGTCAGCGCGTTCAGCCGTTGCGGGCGCGCGAGGGTCAGCACATCCACGCCCTCGCGGGCGCGCTCCACCCGGATCGTCTCGTAGCTCATGCGGTGACTCTACGGCGAGAGCCCGCCCGGCCGCGAGCGGGCGCTGTCGCCGGTGCTTGGAGGAAGCGCCAAGCGCGGTGTGGCTCGCGGCTGGGCGGAGGCGGCCGCAGCCGAGATAGTCGCTGGACGTGGCTGCCTCCTCCGACCGGTACGTCCATCCATTTGCCGACGGCGTCGACGACGTCCGCCTGGTGGGCGGGAAGGGGGCAAGTCTCGCGCGGATGCACGCGCTCGGCCTGCCGATCCCGCCCGGCTTCACGATCTCGACCGACGGCTGGCGGGCGTGGCGGGAAGCGAGCGGGGGCGACGCCGGTGGCGAGGGTGGCGCGGGCGCCGTGCCTGGCAAGGGCGCCGTGGCTGCCGAGGGCGCCGTGCCGGCCGGCGTGCGAGCGGAGGTGCTCGCCGCGCTTGCTGCGGTGGAGGAGGGCGTTGGCCGCCGGCTGGGCGCGCTCGCGGAGCCACTGCTCGTCTCGGTGCGATCGGGTGCGCCGGCCTCGATGCCGGGGATGATGGACACCGTGCTCGACCTCGGCCTCACCGAGGCGGCGCTGCCCGGGCTCGCGCGGCTGGTCGACGACAGCTTCGCCTGGGACGTCTACGCGCGCCTGCTGCACGGGTTCGCGCATATCGTTCGCGGCATCCCGGAGGAGGCGCTGGCGGCGGCCCTCGGGGCGCTCGGCGCTCGCGACCGCGCGGCCGCGCTGAAGGCCGCAATTGCCGCCACCGGGCGCCCGTTCCCCGAAGACCCGCTCGAGCAGCTGTGGGAGGCCGTCGAGGCGGTCTGGCACTCCTGGGACAACGACCGCGCGCGCCGTTACCGGAAGTTCCGCGGCATCCCCGACGACCTCGGTACCGCGGTCACGGTGCAGGCGATGGTGTTCGGCAACCTCGACGCTGCCTCTGGCACGGGGGTCGTCTTCACCCGCGACCCGGCAACCGGGGAGCCGGGCGCC
>JANXXF010000205.1 GCA_025350775.1 Actinomycetes bacterium | reverse complement strand
GGCCAGGACGATCGTGGAGGCGGTGATCGACGAGTAGGCGCAGGTGCCGGTGCCACCGGGGAACGTGACGAAGCCCGAGGCGGGGAAGCCCTGTGTCTGGTTCGTGGTGACGGTGACCGCTGTGCCGCCGGTCGCGAGGGCGGCGCCCGCGGTGACGCCCGTCGCCGTCGTCGGCGCGATCGCCACGCTGCCGGAGACCGACGAGGTGCCCGAGCAGCCGGGGTTGGCGCCCAGGGTGAAGGTAGTGGCGGAGGCAATCGCGGTGTACTTGCAGGGGTTGCCGGTCGCACCGGCGACCGTGATCGAGCCGGCGGAGGGGAAGCCGACGGTCGACGCGACGGTCAGCGTAGCGCTGGCCCCCAGCGCCTGCGCGCTGTTGAGCGTCGTGTTGGGGGCGATCACGCCGGTGAGTTGGCCGCCGGTCGTCGTGCCCAGGGTGCCGGTGTAAGCGTAGGTGCCGAGGTTGCCGCCCAGCGTGACGAGGCCTCCGGCCGGGAACTGGCCGGCCGAGGCGACGTTGAGGGTCGTCGCCGTGGCGGACTGGCCGGCTGCCGTGTTCGTGGTCGTCGCGACTGCAGCGCCGGAGAGGGTGAGGCTCGTGGCGGTGGAGGCCGTGTACGTGTAGCTGACCGGGGTGAGGGCGATCACGGCCGTGTCGGTCGCGGTGCCGGTACACGTGCCGAGGCAGGTGACGCCATTGAACGTCGTGCCGGTGGTGGTGGAGTAGCGGAAGGTGCTGCCGGCGACGCTGCTGATCGTCAGCGTGCCCGTGGTCGGGAAGCCGGTGGTGCTGGTGACGGTGATCGCGCTGGTGGCGGGCGCGATGATCGACGCGACCGTCTGGGCGCCGTTGACCGTGGTGGAGTTGGCGCCGATGACTGCGACGGCGCCGCCCACGCCGGTGTTGGGCACCGGGAACAGCGCTGCGACGGCGTTCTGGTTGACGACCGTCAACGACGCCAGCGTGCCAGCAAGCGTGACGGCGCCGTTGATGTTGGCGACCGGGTCGCTGCCCTCGCGGTCGGCGCGGGAGG
The DNA here is from genome assembly GCA_025350775.1 of Actinomycetes bacterium. Classification (GTDB taxonomy): domain Bacteria; phylum Actinomycetota; class Thermoleophilia; order Gaiellales; family Gaiellaceae; genus CANFDS01. Next base: position 2,037 of record JANXXF010000205.1, on the reverse strand, counting down.
TGAGGACCGCCAGGGACGTCCAGTTGCCCGCCGAGATCAGCCGGATCGACGCGTTGATCGGGATGGTGCCGGTGCAGATGCCGGCGCAGCTGACGCCCGTGAAGGTCGTTGCCGTGGTGCCCGTGTAGCTGAGCACGCTGTTGCTGAAGTTGTTGGTCGAGGCGGTGCCGACACCGACGTTGAGGTTGCCGGAGGTCGGGAAGCCGGCGGTCGTGGTCACCGTCAGCGTGGTGATCGGGAAGGCCTGCGTCGAGCCGCTGGTGGTGGTGATCGACTGCACGCCGTTCGAGCCGCCGAGCGTGTACGCAGCGACCTGGAGCTCGTTGGCGTACTTGTTCGCCGGGATCGCGGCTGCAAGCGAGCCGATGTTCGCCGCCACCGAGGTGCTCGTGGCGTTGATGGTGGTCGCGTTGACGCCCGACGCGTTGGTGTAGTCGACCATCGTGGCCATGACGGCGCCGCCCACGCCGCTCGTGACGGTGTACGGGAACGAGTACGTCGTGGGCTCGTTCGGGCACTGGGTGCCGACCGTGTGATGCATGATCAGCGACTTGGCGGCAACCTGCCCGGCGCCGGTCGGAACGCTCTTCGAGCTCGCGGACGCGATCCAGCAGGTGGTAACGCCCGTCGGGTTGATGTTGCCGCGGGCGGTGATGACCGCGACGAGCAGGTCGCCGTTGGCGGCAGCGGCAGGCTTGTTGAGGACGATGTTGCCGGCGGGAACGAAGCCACCGGTGGTCGCGAAGGTGCCCATCGCGCCGGTCACGAACCCGATCGACGGGTCGATGACGTAGGGCGCGGGCAGCGACGAGTCGTCGAGCCTGAGCTCGAGCTGCCAGTTGCCCTTCTTCCCGGTCACCGACCAGCGCAGTCCCGCGGGCGTGACGGTCTTGCCCTTCGTGTTGAGAATCTGGACGGGCTCGATGATCGTGTCGGTCAGGCGCAGCCCCTGGATGAAGCCGACGGCACCGCTGAGGCCGACACGCGGCCGCTGCGGCGTCTTGAGCGCCCAGCGCCAGGTCTTGACGCCCTGCTTCTTCGTGACGGTGAGGAACTGCTCCGCGCTCGCCGGGGTCACGACGATGGTGTCGTGGCCGTACGGCGTGACGCGCGTGGCACCACGCTCGAAACGCTGCCAGGCGGCCTTGCCGGCGCCCACCGGTGCGAGCCCGACCTTGACGCCGTTGGCGATGGCGACGTCGTAGCGCGCCTTGCCGAGCGACACCTTGACGTCCGCGACAGGCCTGAAGGCCTTCGTGCTCGTCGTCGGCTCGCCGAGCTGCTTCTGGAGGAAGCTCGGGTTCTTCTTCGAGACGGAGCCCGAGAAGACGAAGACAACGGCGAGCGCGGCGACGCCCGCAATGAAACCTACGGCCGCGATGCGCGCGACCCAGCTCTGGACCAGGCTCCGCCCCAGGAGGCTGAGCGACGAACGGCCCTGATCGCCATCCTGGCGCTCGGGGCCGAAGCGGGAGAAGAACTCCTCGAAGCTGGTCATTGTCCGCCTGTTCCTTTCGAAGTGTCAGCCGCCCCGAACCGTGTCATCGCCGTGACGCACGGTGCGAAGCGCTGATGGGCCGCAGTGTTACGAGTGGTGCAGACAGCAGTGCCGGAGAGCGATTGCCGCTTCCCGCCTGGTTCGATAGTAGTGCCAGCAAGCCTAGCTTGTCCATGCCCGACGGCCCAGAATCCCTCACCCGAGGGATACAGGTTCGCCGAGAGGGCCGGACGGAGCTTCTCCCCGCAGCGGTGAATGTTGCGCATAGCCATTTCGGAGACGGAATGTAGCGCCCTCGAAGTAAGCGCTGTGAAAAAAACAAGGTGAAATCGCCCCTGGGACGGCACTCACACCCGATTCATACCCTCCTTGTCGCCGTTCCACACGGATCGGGCCGTTTCAAGCCTACGAGCTCGAATCAGAATGAGCCTTGCCCGCGGATCGCTCGGATCGCCCTTCGGCCCGCAGTCCGGCCGCTTTGCGTCCGACCTGTGGGCCTGCGGCGACCTGTAGCCCGCTCTCCGAGCGGCCTCCAGGGC
>JANXXF010000174.1 GCA_025350775.1 Actinomycetes bacterium | reverse complement strand
CGCCGGGGCCGCCGGGGCCAGGGACGCCGGGGCCGGGGCCGGGCACGCCGGGGCCGGGCACGCTGGGGCCCGCGGCGGCGGCGGCGGCGGCGAGCGTCGCCATGACCCACGGTCGCAGGTCGCGCTTCAACACCTTGCCCGACGACGTGCGCGGCAGCGGCTCGTCGCGCAGCACGATCCGGCGCGGGCACTTGTAGGTGGCGAGCTGCTCGCGGCAGAGACGGTCGATCAGCGCCGGGTCGAGGCCGGGCCGCGAAGGCACGATGATCGCCACGGCGACCTCGCCCCAGCGCTCGTCGGGCAGGCCGACGACGGCCGCCTCGGCGATCCCGTCGATCCGGTAGATCACCTCCTCGACCTCCTTCGGGTAGACGTTCAGCCCGCCCGAGATGATCATGTCCTTCTGCCGACCGGTGATCGTGACGAAGCCGTCGCCGTCGACGACGGCCACGTCGCCGGTGTGGAGCCACCCGCCGCGGAAGGCCTCAGCCGTCTCGTCGGGCCGGTTGTAGTACCCCTTCATCGTCGCGGCCGAGCGCAGCAGGATCTCGCCCTCGCCCGTCGCCGCCACCGTCCCGTCGGCCAGCTCGACCGCGAGGGTGACGATCGCGGCGGGGCGGCCGGCGCTGCCGGCGTGTGAGATCGCATGCTCCGGCCGCAGCACGGTGGCGATCGTCGGGAACTCGGAGAGGCCGTAGCCCTGGACGACGCTGGCCCGCGGCAGCTCGGCGATCATCGCCTCGATCACCGGCACCGGCACCGGCTCGCCGCCCGAGATGATCCAGCGCAGCGACGAGTCGCGCAGCCGGCCGAGCTCGGCGGGGCTCTGCAGCAGCTGCTTGAGCAGCGTCGGCACGAGCAGCGCGTGCGTCGAGCCGGTGGCCTCGACGGTCGCAGCGATCCGGTCGAGCGAGGTGCCGCCCGTCGGCATCAGCACCGAGCGGCCGCCGATCCAGACGAGCGGCAGCAGCAGGTCGTGAAAGCCCGCCGCCCACGACAGCGACGGGACGACGAGGTACACGTCGTCGGGCGTCAGGTCGAGGTCGAGGAGCTGGGTGAACGAGTTCCAGAGCACGCCGCCGTGGCTGTGCTCCGCCGCCTTCGGGTGGCCGGTCGTGCCCGAGGTGTAGTACAGCATCGCGGTAGCGTCGAGATCGGGGCCTGGCCCGGGTAGCAGCACGCGCGCGCCCGCGATCACGTCCTCGTACGCAGTGGACGGCATGCCGGCCGGCGGCACGAGCGCCCCGACCCGCACCAGCGGGATGCGCACAGCGAGCGCCGACACGAGCTGAGCCGCCGTCTCGTCGGCGATCAGCAGCGACGCGCCGGCATCCTCGAGGACGTAGTCCACCTCCACGGCGCGCAGCAGCACGTTGATCGGCACGCACACCGCGCCGAGGCCCGCGAGCGCGAACAGCGTCTCCGGCCACTCGTGGCGGTTCGCCAGCAGCACGCCCACGCGATCGCCCGGCCCGACGCCGAGCGCGGCCAGCCCGTTGGCGAGCCGCAGCGAGCGGTCGTGGAGCTCGGCGAACGACTGCGACCGGCCCTCGAAGTCGACCGCGGCACGCCCGCCGAGGGCCGACAGCGCGGTGCGCTCGAGGATGCCGAGCAGGTTGCGGGCAAGGGCCATCGCGGCGTAGTCTGGCGATGGCACCCGGGCCGCGGACGCCCCTGGTGACCACCGCTTGGAGTTCTCGCTAACCCCTCGCCCCGGTGGGGGCGGGGCCACACGCGGTGTCGGATACCGTCGCGCCGCAGCACGCCGGCACAGGCCTCCCAAGGAGACGAGCACATGGCAACGAGCCCCGAAGCGCGGATCGACATCCTCGAAAGCCGCCACGAGATCGACCATCTCGTCTCCGACTACTGCCACGGCTGCGACAAGCACGACATCGCTCGCTTCATGTCGATCTGGCACGACGACGCCGCCTGGCTGATCGGCCCGCCCTACGGCAACTTCACGGGGCACGCCGAGATCCGACACGCTATGGAAGACCTCATCTGGACGGCTCTCCCCGAGACCCACCACTGGACGACGAACCACGTCATCACGTTCGAGGGCCCCGATCGCGCCAAGGGCGTCTGCGACGTCAGCTGCGACGGCTTCACGCCGGAGGGCCAGATGCTGCTGATCGCTGCGACCTACTGGGACACCTTCGAGCGCCGCAGCGGCGTCTGGAAGATCAGCGAGCGCAAGGTCGACCTCTTCTACTTCAAGCCCGCCGTCCTGGTGGACGCCGACGCAACCCCCAACGTGGAGGCCTGAGATGGCACGGATCCCCCGCTTTGGCCTGTGGTACGACTTCCGCAACCCGGCCGCCCGCCCGTTCGAGCAGTTCTACGCCGAGACGCTCGACCAGATCGCCTGGGCCGAGGGCCTCGGCTTCGGCTCCGTCTGGCTCACCGAGCACCACTTCGCCGAGGACGGCTACACCCCGTCGCCGCTCGTGCTCGCCGCCGCCATCGGCGCGCGCACGAAGACGATGCGCATCGGCACGAGCGTGATTCTGCTGCCGCTGGCCGACCCGGTCCGCCTCGCCGAGGACGCCGCCACCCTCTCGATCCTGACGGGCGGCCGCTTCGACCTGGGCCTCGCCGCCGGCTATCGCGAGATCGAGTTCGAGACCTTCAAGCGCGCCCTGATCAACCGCCCGAGCCTGATGGAGGAGGGCGTCGAGATCATCCGCCGCGCCTGGGCCGGCGAGTCGATCGAGTTCCACGGCAAGCGCTTCCAGTACCCCGACGTCAAGGTCTACCCGGTGCCGCCGCAGCCGCCGCGCCTGCTGATCGGCGCCATGGCCGAGCCCGCAATCGACCGCGCAGCCCGCATCGGCGACGGCTTCCTGTCGACCCTCAACATCGGCCACGACCTCTACGTGGCGGGCCTCGAGAAGGCCGGCAAGGCACCGACCGACGGCGCGATCTGCGCCGGCCAGTGGGTCGTCATCGACGAGGACCCGCAGGCCACCTGGGCGCGCATCGGCGATCACGCGGTCTACCAGCTCAACCAGTACATCGAGTGGGGCGCCTTCGGCCCGCCCAGCGACGTGCCGCGCTTCCCCAACAAGGAGGCCATCGCCGAGCACGGGCCGTACCAGCTGTGGGACGGGCCGACCGCCGTCGACAAACTCGTCGAGCTGGTGCAGACGACGCCATTGGTCGAGGACATCGTCCTCTGGGCGCAACTCCCCGGCGAGTCGGTCGAGAGCGGCTCCCAGCGCATCGAGTACGTCGCCCGGCACGTGATCCCCGAAGTGACGCGACGGCTCTCGGCCTGAGCGTGGCAGCGCAGCTCGACATGAACAAGCCTGGATCAACCGTTTCGCGTGATCGCAGGGCGCTCGACCGGGCCGTCAGGACGCGCTCGAGCCGCGCGGGGCGGGCCGGTGGCCCGTCCAAGCGGCCCGAGCGCGGAGCGCACCGGCCGGGTGCAGGCCCCGCCGCCGCAGGCGGCCGGGCCGGAACCCGGTCGGGCAGCTTCCTGGCGGCCCGGACGGGATGCAACGCCCGCGCGAAACGGTGGATCCAGGGTAAGGCCCGCTGACGTGGGGCACCTGCTCGCGATCACGATCCCCAGCTGGTCGTCGTTCTTCCAGTACATCTTCAGCGGCCTCTCGGCCGGCTGCATCTACGCGCTGGTAGCGCTCGGCTTCGTCATCATCGCCAACGTCACGGGCGTCTACAACTTCGCCCAGGGCGACTACGTGATGGTCGGCGGCATGATCGTCGCGGCCGCGGCGCGCGCCCACTGGAGCTACTGGCTGGCCGTCCCGTTGGCCGTGCTCGCAGTGGCCGGTGTCGCCCTGTTCCAGGAGCGCTTCACGGTGGCGCCGATCCGCCGGGCGGGGCCGCTCGCGCTGGTGGTGGCGTCACTCGGCTTCGGCGTCGCGCTGCAGGGCATTGCGCTGTTGCTGTGGGGCAAGGATGCGATCTCCGCCCCGCCGTTCAACCCGGGGATCTTCAAGATGCTGGGTGCGTACCTGTCGAACCAGGTGATCTGGATCTGGTGCACCGCGTTCCTGCTGCTGATCGCAATCGTCGTGCTGTTCCGTTTCACGGCGCTCGGCCGGGCGATGCGGGCCTGCGCGATCAACCCGACGGCAGCGCGGCTGCTGGGCATCCGCATCGGCAGGCTGTCGGCCGTGGCCTTCGTGCTGGGCGGCGCGCTCAGCGGACTGGTCGGCGCGGTCACCGTGCCGCTCACGGGCGTCAGCTTCAACAGCGGCCTGACGATCGGCCTGGTCGCGTTCATCGCAGCTGCGCTCGCGCAGTTCACGAGCCCGATCGGCGCGGTCGTCGCCGGCCTGGCGCTCGGCGTGATCGAGGCGCTGGCGGCGGGAATGGTCTCCTCCGAGTACCGGCAGGCGATCGTCTTCGGCGTCCTCATCGTGTACCTCTTCGTGAAGGACCTGATCGGCGAGGACGGCGTGATCCGGCGCCTCGTACGACGGTTCCAGACGGGCGGCCTGCGCAGAGGGACGATGACCCGCACGGGCTCGCTTGTCCCGCCGGTCGCCACGGACGCCACGTCGGCCCTGGCGGCTGTCGCCGCCGCCGGCCCGAGCCTCGCCCGCCGCCTGCGCCCCGGCCGGAAGGCGGCGCTCCCGCTCGTCGGCCTCCTGCTCGTCGCGCTCAGCCCACTCGTGCTGCAGGGGACGCCGGCGGCGCTCGACACGATGATCTTCGTGATGTTCCTGGGCACCGGCGCCACCGGCCTGGGCCTGATCATGGGCCTCGCCGGCCAGTTCAGCCTCGGCCAGGGCGCCATGTATCTGCTGAGCGGCTACACCGCGGCGATCCTCGTCGCCAAGCACGGCTGGAGCCCGATCCCGGCGCTGATCGTCGCCGTCCTCGTGGCAGCGGTGGCAGCCTACATCATTGGCTGGCTGACGATGCGCCTGCGCGGCTTCAACCTGGCGATCGCCACCCTGGCAATCCAGCTGATCCTGCTGGTGTGGGCGGTCCAGGACGTCGGCCTCACCGGCGGGCCGCTCGGCACGACCGGCGTCCCGCCGCTGAAGGTGCTCGGCGTCTCGCTGGCCGAGCCGGTGCGCTTCTTCTACGTCGGCCTCGTCTTCCTGGTGATCTGCCTCGTCATCGCACGCAACGTCACCGACTCGCGCATCGGGCGCTCGCTGCGCGCGATCGGCTCCGACGAGGACGGCGCGCAGAGCCTCGGCGTCAGCGCCGCCCGCAACAAGATGATCGTCTTCGTGCTCGGCGCCGGTATGGCCGGCGTGGGCGGGGTCCTCTGGGCCTACTACCTCCAGTTCGCCGCGCCGTCGACCTGGAACGTCGGCCTCACGATCAACCTCATCGCCTACGTGATCATCGGCGGCCTCGGCTCGATCTACGGCCCGGTGCTGGGCGCGCTCGTCCTCGGCTGGGTCGGCTACTTCGTCAGCGGCAGCTCGAGCCCGAGCCTGGGCGGCGGCGGCTCGTCGAAGTACATGATCATCATCAACGGCGTGCTCGTCGTGCTGTTCGTGATCTTCTTCCGCGACGGCGTCACCGCCGGGCTCAAGCCCGCGCAGCTCCGGGCCGGCCGCGACCGCGTGCGCGCGCTGCTGGGGCGGACATGACCACCGCCACGGCCACCGCTGCGGCCCCGGCAGCCGAGCCGATCCTCGTCGCCCGCGGCCTCACCAAGACGTTCGGCGGCTTCACGGCCGTCGAGGACGTCGACTTCGAGATTCTGCCCGGCCGCGTGACGGCCCTGATCGGCCCGAACGGCGCCGGCAAGTCGACCATCATCAACCTGCTCTCGGGCACGCTCCTGCCGACGTCCGGCACCGTCACCCTGCACGGGCGGCGCATCGACGGCAGCCATGCCTACGAGATCGCCCGCCTCGGCCTGGGCCGGACGTTCCAGACGCCGAAGCTGTTCGCCGGCATGACCGCGCTCGAGACCACGATGGTCGCCCGCGAGCGGCATGCCCGCACCGGCCTGTTCGGCGCGGCCCTGCGGCTGCCCCGGATGCGCCGCGACGAGGCCGCGGCCCGCCAGGCGGCGCTCGACTGGCTGGGCTTCGTCGGCCTGGCCGACGCCGCCGACCAGATCGCGATGTCGCTCCCGGTCGGCCATCAACGCCTCGTCGACCTCGCCCGGGCGCTCGCCACCGAGCCCGACATCCTGCTGCTCGACGAGCCGGCAGCAGGCCTCGACGGCTCCGAGACCCGCGCCCTCGTCGACTACATCCGGCAGATCGCCGCGCTCGGCGTCGCCGTGCTGCTGGTCGAGCACGACATGAGCATGGTGATGTCGATCGCCGACCACATCTTCGTGCTCGAGCAGGGTCGCAAGATCGCCGAGGGCACGCCGGCCGAGGTCGGCAACGACCCGCTGGTGATCGCCACCTACCTCGGATCGGCGCACGCATGAGCACCCCCCTGCTCACGGTGGCAGGCGTTCGCAGCGGCTACGGCGACCTCATCGTGCTGCACGACGTCGACATCACGGTGCACGACGGCGAGATCGTGGCGATCCTCGGCTCGAACGGCGCCGGCAAGAGCACACTGCTCAAGTCGATCGTCGGCCTGCTACGTACCCGCTCCGGCCACATCGACGGTGCCGGCGTCCGGCTCACCGGGCTGCCGACCGAGGCGATCGCCCGCGCCGGGATCATCCTCGTGCCCGAGGGGCGCCAGCTCTTCTCGACGATGTCGGTGATGGAGAACCTCCTGCTCGGCGGCCATCTGAATCGCCGCCAGCATCGCAACGACTCGCAGCTCGACCAGGTCTTCGAGCTGTTCCCGATCCTCAAGGAGCGCCGACGCCAGGTCGCAGGCAGCATGAGCGGCGGGCAGCAGCAGATGCTCGCGATCGGGCGCGCCCTGATGGCGCGGCCGAAGGTGCTCCTGCTGGACGAGCCCTCGCTCGGCCTCGCGCCGATCGTGCTCGGCCAGGTGTTCGAGGCGCTGGCGACGCTGCGCACGCTGGGCGTGACGACGCTGCTCGTCGAGCAGAACGCGATGATGACCCTCGCCTTCGCCGACCGGGCGTACGTGCTCGAGCGCGGCCGGGTCGTGGTGGAGGGCAAGGCCGCCGACCTCGCAAACGACCCGCGCATCCAGCAGGCCTATCTCGGACTCGGCAGCCACACCGCGTAGCCGCACGGCCTGGCCGCACTTTTGGCTATTGGAGAACCCGCTAAAGTCCCGCACGCCCACAATTGCGGATCGATCGCCCGGGCCTGAAGATCGCCCGAGTTGCTGCCCAGCTTTACCCTGCTATCGGGGGATTCAGTCAAACGATGAGGAGAGTGCTTCAGTGAACGCAGGAATTCGTTCCAAGCGGCTGTTCGTGTCACTTGCTGTGCTGGCACTCGGTGCCGCACTGGCTGCCGCCACCGCCACAGCCGGCCGCTCCGTCGGGGCACCGATCGGCATCGGCGGTCTCGAAGGCGTCGCCGCACAGGGCGGCCCGGACTTCATGGACGGAATGCGGGTCGCCACCGCCGAGATCAACAAGTCCGGCGGTATCAACGGCCGCAGGCTCACGCTGAAGCTCTTCCCGACGGGCGGCACACCCGAGGGCGCCGCATCCGCGTACCGCGCGGCCGCCGGCAACAAGTCGATCGTAGGCGCATTCCTCGGTGCCGGCGGCGCTCTCGCCGTCCGCGCGCTCTCGCCGACGGTGAAGATGCCGTTCATTGCCGCGTCCGGCAACGACGCGATCGACCGCCCGATCGCGAAGTACGTGTTCTCGAACTCGGCGGGCTACGAGTACGCGACGTCGTCGCTCGTGTACGCGGTGAAGAAGCTCGGCGTCAAGAGCGTCGCGGCAATCCACTACGACACCGACTTCTCGTCGCAGATCGTGTCGGCGCTGAAGAACCGCTGCAAGACGCTCGGCTGCACGGTCACCGATGTCGAGTCGGCCTCGGCCGGCGCGTCGGTCGATCAGCTCATCCCGCAGCTCACGAAGATGAAGGACTCGAAGGCGGACGCCTACTACATCGAGTCGCTCAACCCGAACGCCATGGCGGCTGCCCGTCAGCTCGGCATGTTCGACAAGCCGGTCATCGCCGAGCAGTGGCTGACCGTTCCGGGCCTCGCCGTCGCCTGCGCGGCGAACTGCGTGGGAGTCGTGTTCGGTGCTCACAAGTGCGTCGATCGCGCAGTGCTTCCCGCGAGCGACCCGGTCGTCGCGATCTGCAAGACGTACGTCGCCCAGTGGGACGCGTACTTCCAGAACAAGAAGCCGTACTCGCAGTTCTCGATCTACGGCCGTGACGCCGTCTACACCTTTGCTGCAGCCGCCAGAAAGGTGCTCAACGCCAAGAAGCCACTCACTCGCGATAACGTCGTCGCCGCGATGGAGACCTTCAAGAAGGGTGACCTGGCGACAACCCACGGCAACATCATCACCTCGCCGAAGAACCACCGTCTGACAGGCACGTGGACGGAGGCGTACGTCGACTCGGTCGTCACCGTGAAGAACGGCGTCCCGAGCTGGGCGCCGGCCCCGAAGGCCGATCTCGCGGGCGCAACGCCCTGATCTAGAGCCTCAGGCTCTCGCGCGGAGGGCGGCGGCAACGCCGCCCTCCGTCGTTCCGGGGCACAAACGCCACCACGCCACGCAAGCGAAAGGGTTGGGACAGAGAGAGATGCGTCTCCAGGGTCAGACCGCAATCGTCACCGGAGCAGGCTCCGGCATCGGCAAGGCAACCGCTGTGATGTGCGCGGAAGAGGGCGCCGGGGTTCTCTGCGTCGACCTCCGAGCCGCCGACACGACCGCTGCCGCGATCACCGCCGCCGGCGGCCGCGCCGCCTCGTTCGCGATGGACGTCACCGACAGCCAGGCTTGGGGCAAGGCCGTCGCCGAGGCAGCGAAGCTCGGTCCCGTGAGCCTGCTCGCCAACGTCGCGGGCGTCGTCTCGCGCGGCCCCGACACGGTGCTCGAGCAGACCGAGGAGGAGTGGCAGCGGGTCATCGACATCGACCTCAAGTCGCCGTGGCTCGGCATGCGCGCCGTCATGCCCGGGATGATCGAACGCGGCGGCGGCCGCATCGTCAATGTCGCGTCGCTCGCCGGCGAGATCGGCCTGATCAACCTGCTCGCCTACTCGGCCGCCAAGGGCGGTGTGATCGCCATGTCGCGCCAGGCCGCGATGGAGCATGCCAAGCACGGCGTGAAGATCAACTCGGTCGCCCCCGGCATCATCGACACGCCGATCCTGGGCGACACGACCGCGGAGATGACGAAGATCTTCAGCGCGGCGACCCCGCTCGGCCGGCTCGGCCGCGCCGAGGAGATCGCCGGCGTGATCGCATACCTCTTCAGCCCGGTGGCCGACTTCGTGACCGGCCAGTGCTACACCGTCGACGGCGGCTGGGGCGCCCAGTGACCTCCCTCGCCGCACTCAGCGACCGGCTCGCCATCGTCGACCTGCTGCACCGCTACGCGACCGGGCTCGACACGAAGGACTGGGAGTTGCTCGCCTCGGTATTCACCGCCGACGGCGTGGCCGACTACGGCGCGCTCGGCGGCCTCAACGAGGGGCCGGCGGCCATCTGCAAGCTCTGTAGCGGCGCGCTCGGGGGCCTCGACGCCAGCCAGCACATCATCACCAACGAGGTGATCGAGCTGGACGGCGACAGGGCTACGGCCCGCTGCTACTTCCAGGCCCAGCACGTCTTCACCGGGGCCGAGGGCGGCGACAACTTCCTCGTCGGCGGCACCTATGACGACGAGATCGTGCGCACCGCGGACGGCTGGCGGATCAAGCACCGCACGCTCACGCCGACCTGGATGGACGGCAATCCCGTCGTGTTCGAGCGGGCCACCGCCCGGCTTGCAGCCGGCAGCGCGAGCTAGCCGCGGGTGGATCTCGGCGACTCAGCGGCGGAGGCCGCCTTCCGGGCCGAGCTGCGCGACTGGATCGAGGCGAACTGCCCCGACGAGCTGCGCGGCGGCGACGCACGCGACCAGCACGCCTTCGAGGCCGCCAGCAGACGGTGGCTGGGAACGCTAGCCAGGGCCGGCTACGCGGGCGTGACGTGGCCGGTGCGTTGCGGCGGCCAGGGGCTGTCGCAGGTCTACGGCGCGATCGTGCTGGAGGAGCTCGCGCGCTCGGCCGCCCCGCCGCACATCGGGCTGGTGGGCCTGAACATGTGCGGCCCCACGCTGATCGCGTTCGGCACGGAGGAGCAGCAGGGCCGCCACCTGCCGCAGCTGCTCACGGGCGAGGAGATCTGGTGCCAGGGCTTCTCGGAGCCCGGCGCCGGCTCCGATCTCGCGGCCCTGCGGATGCGCGCCGACTTCCGCGGCGACCGCATCGTCCTGAACGGGCAGAAGGTGTGGTCGTCGTTCGCGCACGCCGCGGACTTCTGCCTGCTGCTCGCCCGCAGCGACCCCGAGTCGAGCGGGCATCGCGGGCTGACGATGCTGATTCTCGACATGCACGCCCCCGGCGCCGAGGTACGTCCGATCCGCCAGCTCACCGGCGAGCCGGAGTTCAACGAGATCTTCCTGACCGGCGCGGAGCTGCCTGCCGCCAACGTGATCGGGCCGGTCGGCGAGGGCTGGCGCGTCGCGATGACGACGCTGCTGCACGAGCGCGGAACGCTCGGCGTCGCGCTGACCGCCGCGCTCGAGTACAACGTCGCGCGGCTCGTCGAGCTGGCCTGCATGGCGGACGACGACGGCCGGCGCGCCGCCGACGACCCGCTGCTGCGCGACCGCATCGCCCGCGAGCTGATCGAGCTCGCAGCCCTGCGCACGACGAACCTGCGCGCCCTCTCCAACCTCGTCGACTCGGGCGTTCCCGGCCCCGAAGGGTCGGTCGTCAAGCTGCGCTGGTCGGAGGCCAACCGGCGCGTGACGGCGCTCGGGCAGGAGCTGCTCGGCGTCGACGGTCTGCTCGCCGGCAGCGACGCGCCGCTCGGCGCCTTCTGGCAGTACCAGCAGCTGCGCAGCCTTGGCAATACGATCGAGGCCGGCACCTCCGAGGTGCTGCGCGGCATCGTCGCCGAGCGCGTGCTGGGCCTGCCGAGGAGCCGCTGATGGACTTTCGCCCCACCCCCGAGCAGACGATGCTGCGCGACCAGGTACGCGAGCTGCTCACGGCGCGGCTGCCACACGAGCGGCTCGAGGCGGTGCTCGCGTCGCCGGCCGGCTGGGATCGCCCGCTGTGGCAGGAGCTCGCCGGCCTCGGCCTGATCGGGATCGCGTTGCCGGAGGCGGTGGGGGGCGCCGGGCTCGGTCTCGTCGAGGAGGTGCTCGTGCTGGAGGAAACGGGCGCCGCCCTCCTCCCCGCCCCGTACCTCGCGACTGCCCTGCTGGCGGCGCCGCTGCTGGCGGCCCGGCCCGAGCTGGCGCAGGAGGCGGTGAGCGGCGCCCGCACGTGGACGCTGGCGCGGGAGGGAGACGTGACGGCGGAGCCCGCGGCCGGGGATGCCTGGCGTCTGCGCGGCACGCTCCCGCTCATTCCCGACCTCGGCTCGGCCGACGGCGTCGTCGTGGTGGGCCAGGCGGCCGGCGGCGTCGGCATCTGGGCTTTGCGCGAGGGTGGCCGGCGGGCCGTGCTGGACACGACCGACGAGACACGCCGTCTGGGCGTGCTCGAGCTGGACGGCGAGGAGGCGATCGTGCTCGCAGCCCCCGGCGAGGCGGGCGCGGCGCTCGCGGCGGCGCGCATCCGGGCCCGGGTCGCGCTGGCAGCCGAGGCGCTCGGCATCACGCGGCGTGCGCTCGACCTCGGCGTCGAGCATGCCCGCACCCGCACCCAGTTCGGCAAGGCGATCGGCGTCTATCAGGCGGTTGCGCACCCGCTCGCCGACACCTACGCCGACCTCGAGCTGGCCCGCTCGCTCGTCTGGCGTGCCGCCTGGGCCGTGGACGCGGGCGAGCCGGATGCCGGCCTCGACGCCGCGATGGCCAAGTCGTTCGCGGCCGACGCCGCCGTTGCCGCCTGCGAGCGGTCGATCCAGGTGCATGCGAGCATCGGCTTCACCTGGGAGCACCCGCTGCAGCGCTTGCTCAAGCGCGCCCAGGGCATCGCCGTGCTGGGCGGCAGTGGCGTCGCGCTACGCGCCGAGATCGCCGCCGCCGTGCTCGACGGCGCCGGCACTCTGGAGTAACCGCCAAGACGACCCGGCCCAGCACCGCGCCGCCCGCGCCGCGCCCGCGGATGATCGGCTCTCACCCCGACGACGGAGGCTCGTGTGAAGTTCGGGCTCGGCCCATTCCCGGCAGTCAGCGCGCAGGACGACGCGGACGGCTACCGCACGCTGCTCGAGCACGCCGCCCTCGCCGAGGAGGAGGGCTTCGACTCGGTATGGGTCGACGAGGGCAACCAGTTCGGCGGCGGCTCGCCCTTCGTGCTGGCCGCTGCGATCGCGACGCGCACCCGGGCCGCCCGCATCGCCGTGCGCCCCGTCGTCGGTCTCACCCACCCGTTCTACACCGCCGAGGACGGCGCCGCGCTCGACAACATCGCCAACGGCCGCCTGATCTTCGCCCCGCGCGAGCTGCCGCCGCCTGGGCCGCTCACCGCCTACGGCGTCGCCCCCGACGAGGCGCGCGAGCGCTTCTGGGAGGCACTCGAGGTGGTGGGACGCGCCTGGGCACCGGACGCCTTCGCCCACACCGGCCGCTTCTGGACGATCCCCGCGGGCCTGCCCGAGCACACGCACGCGGTCGAGTTCACGAAGGTCAGCGTCACGCCGAAGCCGGCCCAACCTACTGTCCCCACCTGGGTCGGCGCCGCCGACGACGCCGGGGCGCTGCGCGCCGCCGCGCACGGACTGACGGTGCTCGGCGAGGCCTCCGACCACATCGACGCGTTGGCCCAGCGCTTCGCCGCGCACCGCGCCGCGCTGGGCGAGGCAGCGGCGCGCTTCGCCACCCTCCGCCCCGCGATCCGCGACATGGTGATCGCCGAGACCAGCGACGAGGCCTGGCGGATCGCAACGCCGGCGCTCGAGCAGACGCTCCCAACCGGCGTCGGCACCGGCGCCGGCAGCGTCCGCGAGCGCGCCGCCGGCCGTGCCGTCGTCGGCGACGTCGACACCGTCATCGCCGAGCTCGAGAGCTACGGCGCGATCGGCGTCAACTACGTCGTCTGCCGGCTGGCGCTCCCGGGACTGGCAGCCGCCGACGTCCACCGCTCCCTGCTGCTGCTGGGCCGCGGCGTCGCTCCTCACTTCCGCATGTTCAACCTCGCGCCGGCCGTGCGCGCCCGCACCCTCGAGGAGGTCGGCAACCCGATGATCGGCTACCTCTCCGTGCAGGACCCGTCGTGAAGTTCGGCGCGGGCTACTGGAGCATGGCCGGGACGCGACTACGGCCACGCCACCATGCGCTCCTCTACGACGAGATGATCCGCGACGCCCAGGCCGCCGAGCGGCTCGGCTACAGCGACTACTGGCTCGTCGAGCACCACTTCTGGTACGACGGCCACATCAACGCCGAGCTGACCGCGCTCGGCGCCCTCGCAGCCGCCACCGACACCATCGGCATCGGCACGTCCTGCCTGCTGATGCCGCTGCACGACCCGCTGCGTGCCGCCGAGATGGCAGCCACGGTCGACCGCCTCTCCGGCGGCCGGCTGCGCCTCGTGTTCGGGCTCGGCTACCGCGATGAGGAGTACGACGCGTTCGGCATCAGCCGCAAGGCGCGCGCACCGCGCCTGGAGCGGTCGATCGAGCTGCTCGACGCGCTGTGGGGAACCGACGGCCCGATCGACGTCGCCAACAAGCACTTCACCTACACCGGCATCGAAGCCCGTCCCCGCCCGCTCCAGCAGCGACCGCTGATGTACCTCGGCGGCTTCGTGCCGAAGACGGTCGAGCGGGCCGCGAAGTACGGGATCGGGCTCCAGCTGGGACCGGTGATCAGCGCCGACCAGGGCCGCGAGCTCGTCGCCCGCTACCACGAGGCCGCCGCCGAGTTCGGCACCGACGTGAGCGGCGTCGAGATCGGCATCTGCCGCGACTTCTGGGTGGCGCCGACCACCGTCGAGGCCCGTCGCGTGGCCCGGCCGCGCCTGTTCCACTACTACGGCGAGACCGTCGCGCTCGGCTGGAAGCTCTTCCGTGATCCCGACGGCGAGCTGATCTATCTCGACCGCCCCGACCTGCTGCGCGCCTACGCCTCCGCAGGCGTCGATGCCGCGATCGTCGGCGACCCCGACACCGTGGGCGAGGAGATCATGAAGCTCCGCGACGCGGGCTTCACCTACGTGCAGCTGCGCTTCCGCTTCGACAGCCAGCCGGCCGAGCTGATCCACGGCGCGATGGAGCTGTTCGCGTCCGACGTCATGCCCGCCTTCGCCGACTGACCGGCCCACGCGCCGCAGCCCACCCGCCCGAGCCCACCCGCCCGAGAGGACACATTGTGATCAAGCTCTTCGCCCTGATCCCCAAGCTCCCCAGCGTCACCGACGAGAAGTTCCACTCCCACTGGCGCGACCCGCACGGCGAGCTGGCCAAGCGCATCACCGAGATGCGCCGCTACTCGCAGAGCCACGCGGTGTCGGTCGCCGTGGGTGGCCTGCCGGCCTCGATCTACATGGGCATCGCCGAGGTGCACATGGATAGCCTCGAGATCGCCGCCGCCATGGGCACCGACCCCAACTACACCGACTACGCCGGCGCCGACGAGCCGAACTTCATCGACCAGTCGCGGCTCGCCTTCCTGCTGTGCGACGAGCGCGTCCACCTGGTCGGCCCCGCCCGCACGCAGTCGAGCCCCGAGATCAAGGCGATGCTGCTGCTCAAGCGCGCCGCCGGCCTCACGCCGGAGGCGTTCCGCAGCGGGCTCGACGGCCTCGCCCAGGTCGCGCTGGCGACGACCCCCGAACTGGATCGCTACGTGCAGTGCGCCGTGCTTGACGCGCTCTACGCCGACGGCGACCCGCTGTACGACGCCGTCGTCGAGCTGTCGTGGCCTACGCGAGCCGCGTACGACCGCGCCTGGGCCTCACCGCGGATCGCGGCCGAGCACCTGCCGGCGCTCGCCGCGATCGCCGACCTGGGCGCGTCGTCCTCGCTCGTCGCCGAGCCCTACCGCGTGATCTGGCCGTAGGAGTCGGCTAGAGGGCCATCAGGCCCGCGTCCACCAGCAGCGTGCTGCCGCTCATCAACAGCGAGAGGTCGCTCGCACAGAAGAGGGCGACACGGGCGACATCGTCCGGGACGCCGAGCCGTCCGAGCGGGTGCTGCTGCACCAGCGCATCCTGTGCCGCGGCGAGACCCGAGTCCTCGTGGTCGGCGCGGCTGGCGGCGATCCCCTCGGTGACGATCAGCGTCGGCGCCAACGCAAGCGCGCGGATCCCGTGCGGGCCGAGCTCGACGGCGAGACTCATCGTGAGGCCGCGCACCGCGTGCTTGGTCGCCGTGTAGTGCGCGAGGCCGGGGCCGAAGGCGCGGAAGCCGGCGATCGACGAGAGATTGATGATGACGCCGCCCTGGCCGCGCTCGACCATGTGCCGGGCCGCCGTCCGGGAGCCGGTGAAGGTGCCGCGCAGGTTGATCGCGACGACGTCATCCCAGTCGGCGTCGGTCATGGCAAGAACATCGGTGGTCGGGTAGACACCGGCGTTGTTGACCCAGATGTCGATGCCACCGAGCTCGTCGACGGCCTTCTGGGCGAGCGCGTCGATCGACGCCGTCTGGCGGACGTCGACGCTGGTGCCGCGCAGGTCGGCGCCGGTGGACGCGGCGAGCTCGCGGGCCGTGGCCTGGGCGCCCTCGGCGTTGATGTCGCCAATGACGACGCTGGCGCCCGCCTCGGCGAAGCGCCGCGAGATGGCCTTGCCCAGGCCCTGCGCGCCGCCCGTGACGACCGCGACCTTGCCCGTCAGGTCGATGAGCTCGGCAATGCTGCGTGAGCTGACGTCTGCGATGGCCACCGTCGGTACCTCCTGGCTGCGGGGGGAAGAGTGGGCGGAAGCATCGGCCGTGACACCACCACCGTCAAGGTGGCCCGCTGCACCCGTTGTCGCAGCCGACAAGAGCGCGCCGCCACGCTGCCGCCGGCGGCGAAGGCACGGCCACCCCTGGGCTAGAGTGCGACCGTGAGCGGCATCGTCAAGCGGCGACGCATCTTCCTGATGCGCCACGGGGCCGTCACCTACTTCAGCCCCGACGGCACGCCGCTGCCGAGCGAGACCGTGCCGCTCTCGGCGAAGGGCGTCGCACAGGCCGAGGCCGCAGCACAGGCCCTCGCCGGCATCGAGTTCGACCGCGTCCTCACCAGCAGCCTGCCTCGCACGCGCGAGACCGCGCGGATCGTGCTGCGCGACCGGCCGCTGGTGCCGG
>JANXXF010000135.1 GCA_025350775.1 Actinomycetes bacterium | reverse complement strand
GTGCCGCGTGGCCTCGACTTCCTGCTCTCGCGCAACCGGCTCAACGTGGCGGTGTCGCGGGCGCAGTGCCTCTCATATCTCGTGTGCTCGCCGCGCCTGCTCGAGGTCGACTGCAACACCATCGAGCACATGCGCCTGGCGAATGCTCTTTGTCGGTTCGTGGAGATCGCCACCGGAGCCGCCTGACGCTGGAGACACACTGATACGCGAGCGCTCTGCACGCGGTTGATTATCGGATAATCGTTCGGCTGTGGACGACCCAAGAACAATGTCATCAAGCCGTTCCCGACCGTATCGTTCGGAATTATCGTGTTTATCGTTCGCCTAGTCGCGGCGAACGTCAAGCTCGCTCCGCCAGCGGCGAATGCCCCCCAGACGGCTGGCCGCCAGGTACAGGCCCCACTTGCCGCCGCTCCGAAACTCCACAGGCGTGGGGAAGTGCCCGAACTCGTCCGTCAACGCCTGGAGCTCTGCTCGAACGCGCTCCTCGGTCCAGTGCGGAGTAGGGCCGCGGCGACCGGTCGAGCTGCTCCTCCCGGCAAGTTCGTAACGGCGCCCGGGGCCTTGCCCGACCGAGCAGAAGATGCCAGCCGCGACAAGAGTGCCAAGCTCGGCGGCTGCCTGTGTCTTCCGTAGACCCGTCAGGTCCTCGAACTCGGCCCGGGTGATGAAGGCGCGTGCACCGGTTGTGAGCTCCGCTACCGCCTTCTCCTGGTGCTGCGTGAGTTGCATCGCCGGCAGCCGGTCCGCCTGGAGGTTCAGCGCGCTGACTCGATCGGCGACACGTTCAAACTCTTCGGCAAGGCCACCGGTGTAATAGGTAAGCCAGGCGTCGAGGTTGCGCGTCGCCTTGACCGCACGAAGCGCCGTAAAGTAGGCGTCCCTGTCGTTGGCGTAGAAATGTTCGGGAGAGAAAAGCCGTCGTTCGAGCAGGCCTTCGCGCATCATCACCGCTGTCGCGAACAGCCGCGCCGCGCGGCCATTGTAATCCGCGAAGGGGTGCACTTCGGCAACCTCGAAGTGCGCGACCCCGGCCAGGATCGGCGGAAAGTAATCGGGGGCGTGCCGCTTCTCCTCGAGCCAGGCCAGCCGTTTCTCCATCAGCGCCGGCACTTCCTCGGCGGGCGGCGCATGGTGGTAGACGGTGAGGGCATCGCGCACCACCACCGGGCCGTTGCGCCACTCCCCCTCGTGGCGCTGTTCGAAGCTGTCGCCGTCACGGCCGAGCCCGCGGGTCAGCACGCCGTGGAGCTCCTTCAAGAACTCGGGCGTGTAGGTGATCGTGCCGCGCTTCTGGCCGCTCTCGATGAAGTCCAACGCCGCGACGTAGTTGACGAGCTCGAGCTTCGCGCTCGTCGTCGGCTCGAGCTCGTGATCGACAGCCCGCTCCGCCTCGAGGGCCGGTAGCTCGTTCCCCTCGATCAGATTCGAGTAGTGAACCGAGCCGACTTTCGCGTCCCGTCGGAGGATGTCCTCCTGGGCCGGGAGGATACGAGCGGTGCGAATGACCGCTCGGACGGCATCGATCCTCGTCAGGCCCCTGATCACGCCTGGCGGGTACCGGTGAAAGGAGGGGTAGTAGTCGTGGACTGTCATAGCGTTCGCACTATTCTCTGACGAGAAAATGAATTTAGCAGGGATTATAAGATTCGTCGTTCGTGAATTATCGAGTTATTGAGAACGCTGCGCGACCGCCCTCCGGTCGCTGGTGACACCACGGCGCCGACCTCGCCGACGTGCTCGCCCACCTGCTCGGCGATTACGCGACCGTCTCGCCCGACCGCGGCCTCTTCCTCGAGCGCACCTTCCGCCTGCACCCCGGCGTCTGCGGGTTCGTCTCGGACGCGTTCTACGACGGGCGGCTGCGGGCCGACCCGTCCACCAGCGGTCGAACCACGCCGCTCGGCACCGGCCTCCGCTATCTGCCCGTCCCCCACGAGGGCAATCGTCAGGAGTCGAAGGAGGAAGTCGCGGCGGTGGCCGCGGAGGTTGTGCGGCTCGTGGCCGCCGGCGTGGGGGCGGGCGAGATCATGGTGGTGGCGCCGTTCAACGCCCACGTCGACCTGCTGCGTGCCGGCCTAGCCGCCGCCGGCCACGCCGCCGTGCGCGTCGGCACGGTAGACAAGTTCCAGGGCCAGGAGGCGCCCGTCACCTTCTACGCGATGGCCAGCTCCAGCGGCGAGGATGTGCCGCGTGGCCTCGACTTCCTGCTCTCGCGCAACCGGCTCAACGTGGCGGTGTCGCGGGCGCAGTGCCTCTCATATCTCGTGTGCTCGCCGCGCCTGCTCGAGGTCGACTGCAACACCATCGAGCACATGCGCCTGGCG
>JANXXF010000124.1 GCA_025350775.1 Actinomycetes bacterium | reverse complement strand
CGCCAGGCGGGGGCGTGACGCACGGCGGGGGCGCGACGCCCGTGGTGGCGCCCGGCGCGGCACCGCGGCGAGACCGTATCGGTGTCACCCTCGGCGCAGAGTTGCTGCTGGTCGCGGGCGTCGTCGCCGCGGTCGCTGTGGCCGGCGACCTGCGCCCCGGGCGCTCCCTCTCCACGCCTCTCCCACCCGCGGCGACCTCCCCCACGCCGCCGCCCGCTCCGGTCGGCCGATAGATGCCTCGCGAGCTCCGCATCGCGCTACTCGCCGCCGCGGCCGCGCTCGCGTTCGCCGACTCGTCGATCGTCGTGCTCGGCCTGCCGGAGATCCTCGCACGCTTCGACGCACAGATCGGCGACGTCGCCTGGGTTGTGACGGCGTACAACCTCGCCGTGGCCGGGCTCGCGCTGGCGCTCGCGGACGTCGTCCGGCGGATCGGGCCGGCGCGACTGTGCGCCTTCGGCCTCGTCACGTTCCTGATCGGCTCGGTCGGCTGCGCCGTGGCCGGATCGCTGGGCCTGCTGATCGGGCTGCGCGTCGTGCAGGGCGCGGGTGCGGCCTTCGTGCTGGCAGCGGCGCTGCCCGCGCTCGCAGCTGCCACCGGGTCGTATGCCTGCGGCATCACCACCTGGGCGCTCGCGAGCACCGTGGGCGTCGCCGTCGGCCCGGCCGCGGGTGGCATCCTGACCGAGCTGTTCGACTGGCGGGCGATCTTCGCGGCCCAGGCGCCAGTTGCGCTGCTGGCGCTGCTGGCGCTACGGGGCCTGCCGCCGCTCCCGCCCACGCCCCTGGCGGTCGCACCGACCCGCGCGCTCGACCGGTTCCGCGCCAACGTCGGCCTCGCCCTCGTCTCGGCCGGCCTCGTCGGGGTGTTGTTCCTCGCCGTCGTCCTGCTCGTCGATGTCTGGCGCCGGTCGCCGGTCGCCGCCGCCGTGATCGTCTCGACGCTACCGCTGGCAGCGCTCGCCGCGCCCCGCCTGCTCCGCGGCCTCCGTGACACAGCCGCGGCAGCTGCCGGCGCCGTGCTGCTCGCGGCCGGGCTCGCCGCGCTCGCACTCGTCCCGGGCACCGGTCTCGGCTGGATCATCCCGGCGCTCGTGCTCTGCGGCCTCGGCTTCGGCACCGCGGTCCCGGTGCTCACCGGCCGTGCGCTGCTCCATCCGCGCGACATCGCCGGCGCCGGCGCCAGCTCGATCGCCGCACGCCACATCGGCCTTGTTCTCGGCCTGCTCGTCGTCACGCCGATGCTCGCCCACGACGTCACCCGGGGCCAGGAGCGCGCGACGCTGCTCGGCGTCTCGCTCGTGCTCGACTCACCGCTGCCAATCACGACGAAGGTGCCGCTGTCGCTCGATCTGCACCGCACATTGCGCGCGGCACCCGCGGGCCGCATCCCCGACTTCTCCCGCCCCTTCGCCGCCCGGCAGCGCAAGGACGGCGCCTCTCACGCCCTCACCGAGCTGCAACGCACCTTCACCGAGGCCACGACTGCGCCCATCGCCCGCAGCTTCCGGCGCTCGTTCATCGCAGCAGCGCTGCTCGCCCTGGCCGCAGCCCTCACGCTGCCACACCGGAGAGCAACATGACCGGCCGCCTCCGCCGTCGCGGCCCCATCGTGCTCGCCGTCGCCGGGGCAGCGGCCGCGGCCCTGCTCGCGATCGAGCTCACCCACGGCGCCCCTGGCTACGGCGAGACCGGCCTCCACGACCCCTGCACGCCCCGGCCCGGCGCCGCGACCGTCCTCCGCGGACTCGACGCCGTCGCCTGCCGTCGCGACGAGTCGCGCGAGCAGCTGCTGCTCGACGCGGCCGACAGCCCGCTCGGCGGCCTCGCCACGAGCCTCCCCGACCTGCGGGCCACGATCGAGCACTGGCTCGAGCGGTCGCTCCAGGGGCTCGGCCCCGAAGGCGGCGCGAGCGCCTTCGAGCGTGAGGTCTTCCGGGCGCTCGATCAGCTGTTCACGCGCTAGCTCGGCGCGCGCGCTGTCGTCGAGAGGTCCCGCCTCGCCGCCCAGCGCGTCCCGCCGCTGACCGGCTCCTAGCCGGCGAGCGCAGAACGGACGCGCTCGAGCAGCTGCGACGGGCTGAACGGCTTCGTCAGAAAGTCGTCGACCCCGGCGGTCGCCGCGCGGTCGCGGTCGTCGTCGCGGCCCTCGGCGGTGACCATGATGATGTGCGGCTGCGGATCGATGCTGCTGTCCGCGCGGATCTCGGCAGCCACCGTGAAGCCGTCCTTGCGCGGCATCATCCCGTCGAGGATGACGAGCCGTGGCGCCGCCTCGCGGACCCGCTCGAGCGCCTCGACGCCGTCCCTGGCGGTGACGACCTCGTAGCCCTCCTTCGCGAGCGCGAACGAAAGGACGGCGACAGCAGTCCTCGAGTCGTCCGCGATGACGATGCGGTCGTGACAGGTCACGTCTGGCGGCGGTACCGGTACCCGAAGCCACGCACCGTCTCGATCAGTTGGGAGTCCACGGCGTCGTCACCGATCTTGCGCCGCAGGTAGCCGATGTACGTCTTCACCTGGTCGTCGGTGACGTCGTAGGTGGAGCCCCACACGAGGTCGAGTAGCTGGTCGCGCGAGAGCACCTGACCGGCATGCTCGGTGAGCGCGGCGAGCAGGCGGAACTCCAGCGGTGTCAGGTGGACGGCGTTTCCGCGGATCGTCACGTCACGCGTGCCGAAGTCGATCATCACGACACCGTCGTCGAAGCGGTCGCGCACCTTCTCGCGCTCGCCGGTGCGGCGTAGCACGGCCTCGACGCGGGCGGCCAGCTCGGCAGGGCTGAACGGCTTGCCCACGTAGTCGTCGGCGCCGCCGCGCAGGCCGCGGACACGGTCGATCTCCGTGTCCTGCGAGGTGAGCATGATCACGGGCACGTCGGAGATCTCACGGATGCGCTCGAGCGTGCCCCAGCCGTCGAGCTCCGGCATGAGGACGTCGAGCAGGACAATGTCGGGGCGGCGGTTGTACAGCTCGCGCAGTCCGGCGCGACCGTCCGCGGCGCTCGTCACGACGTAGCCGAGTCGCTGCAGGCGGTCGGTGAGCACGACCCGCTGGGTCTCGCTGTCGTCGATGAGGAGGATGGTCTTCATGTGAGTGCGCTGATTCTCGCGCGAATGGCGGTTGCCACGTCGCCGAGGTCTATCTGGCCTAACAGCTGGTCGTACCGGAGGTCGTCCGAATCCAGGGTGTGGAGCGCCTGCGCGTAGGCCGTCCGCGCCTCAGCTTCGTCGCCCAGCGCATCGTACGCGCGCCCGAGCTGGAATGCAGCAACGCTGAACCGCGGGTCGATCAGCAGTGCCCGCCGCAGCGAGTCCACCGCCGCGCGCGGATCGTGTGGCAACTCGACGAGGCCGCGGAGGAAGTGGCCGCCGACGTTGAGCGGGTCGTGTGCGAGGAGAAGCCCGATCCGGGCCAGCGCCTCCTCGGTGTTTCCCGCGTCGGCCGCAGCGACAGCGTGGGCGAGCAGGTCATCTGGTCGCGTGTGCACGCTCGTGCCGGGGTGGCTCGAGCCCGTGGCCTCGTCCCGCCCCAGGCGCTGCGCCCGCCCGAGCTGATCGGCCGCCCCGAGCAGCAGGGTCCCGCCCGCTCGGAGAGCCCCGGCAAGCGAGCCGGCCACGCGCTCGGCCGTCTCCGGATCGAAGTAGATGAGCACGTTGCGACACACCACGAGGTCGAACGGGGCCTCGCCGGCCGGCGGCGACACGTCGCCGACGAGGTTGTGCCGGGCGAAGCGGACGAGCCTGCGCAGAGCGGGCCGCACGACCAGCGCGCCGCCGTCAACGGCGAGGTAGCGATCCTGCAGGCCGGACGGTACGGTGCGGACGCGGCGTGGGCCGTAGCGGCCTGCGAGCGCCCGACCCAGGGCGGCACCAGAGATGTCGGTACCGACGATCTCGACCGGCGGCGGGCCGGGCGCAAACGCCTCGCTCGCGAGCATCGCGAGCGTGTACGCCTCCTCCCCGGTCGCGCAGCCCGCGCTCCACACGCGCACCAGCGCGGCATCGGCCCTCACGGCAGCGGCGTACAGACCATGCCAGCCGATCGCCTCGAGCTGGCGCACATCACGGTAGAAGGAGGTCTCCTGCACGGTCACCTCGTCGAGCAGCCGTTCGACGGCGGCCCGGCTGCCCGAGCGGGCGATCAGTGCGAGAAACTCGTCCGGGCCCGCCGCACCGGTGCGGCGGATCGCAGCACGCAGGGCCGCCTGGCGGTTCGCCGGCAGCTCGAGGCCGCTCTCGCGGCGGACGAGGTCGGCGACGCGTTCGAGGGCCGCCTGCTCGCTCATTTAGAGCCCTCGGCAGGGCGCAGGGCCAGGAGCCGGCCGGCGATGTCGCGCAGTGGCAGAACAGCTTCGGCACCGGCCTCGGCCGCCGCGCGTGGCATCCCGAAGACGGCAGAGGTCGGCTCGTCCTGTGCGATCGTGAGACCGCCGGCGCGGGCGATCCGACCGAGCCCGAGCGCACCGTCACGGCCCATGCCGGTGAGCACGACACCCGCGGCGAGCCCCCCGAGCGCCTCGGCCATGCTGGTCAGCAGGACATCGCCGGACGGCCGGTGCGGGCCTGCCGAGCTCCTCGTGTCGAGGGCGAGCCGGGGGCCGGAGCGGACGACGAGGTGGGCGCCCTCGGGGGCCACCCAGATGCCGGGGCCGAGCCGCTGGCCGTCCCTGGCCAGGCCGACCGGCAGCGGCACGGTCTGGTCGAGCCAGCGTGCAAGCCCCTCGGTGAAGCCGTGCGCGATGTGCTGGAGGACAAGGATCGGCACGGCGAAGCCTGCCGGCAGGGCGCCGAGGACGGCGGACAGCGCCGGCGGCCCACCCGTTGACGCGACCATCCCGACGGCGGCGGCGGTACGTCCGATCGAGCCTCCGACGGCGGTGGGAACGCGGAGATGGGCGCGAGGATGCTTGATCACGCGTGCGCCCGCCAGCACGCGGACGCGGCGGCGCAGCGCCACCGCGTGGGGCCCCTTCGGATCGAGCAGGTCGAGCTCGTCCTTGCGCACCGCGTCGAGGGCGCCCGCCGCGATCACGGCGGCGGCGCGCTCGACACTGGCGTACGCAGAGAGCACAAGGATCGGCAGCGGCCGCAGGCTCATCACATGCTCGACTGCTTCGAGCCCGGACATCCCGGGTAGATCGAGGTCCATCGTCAGCAGGTCGGGCTGGAGCCGGGGTAGAGCGCCGATGGCCTCCTCGGCGCTCGGGAACACTCCGACCACCTCCAGGTCGCCGTCGTGCCGGAGCGCGCGCGAGAGCGCGACCGCGTACGTGCGCGAGTCCTCGCAGACGACGATCCGCCGATGTTTGCGGGCCGTCACCGGCCGACGAGGCGCCCGACCGTCGAGAGCAGCGCCTGCTGGTCGAAGCTCGGCTTCGTCATGTAGGCGTCGGCACCGGCGTCGATGCCGGCGGCGCGATCCTCGTCCGACGACCGCGACGTGACGATCACGACCGGTAGCGAGGCGCGCGACGGGTCGCTGCGGATCGCTCGCGTCAGCGACAGCCCATCCATCTCAGGCATCTCGACGTCGGTCACGACGAGCTCGATCTCGCGGTCGAGCGCGAGCCGCTCGAGCGCCTGGCGGCCGTCGTGGGCGGTCTCGACGCGATAGCCGGCCGACTCGAGGATGCTGCGCTGCAGCTCGCGCACGGTGAACGAGTCCTCGACGACGAGCACCTTGGGGGCCAGCCGCGGCGCAGGCGCTGCGTCGGCAGCAGTGCCGGCGCGAACCCTGAGCGGCGTGCGCGCGAGCGTGGCGGGGTCGAGCAGCAGGGCGACGCGGCCGTCGCCGAGGATGGCAGCGCCGAGATAGCCGCGCAGCCGGCCGAG
>JANXXF010000102.1 GCA_025350775.1 Actinomycetes bacterium | reverse complement strand
CGCTCGTCCTGCAGCGCTCGGGCATCGGCCCGGCCGCCGACCTCCGCCGGCTCGGCATCGACTGCGTGACCGACCTGCCGGTCGGCCGGCACCTGCTCGACCATCCCAACTGCGCCCTCACGTTCCACTCGCCGGCGCTCTCGGAGATGGGCGGCCGCTGCTGGGCCGTCAACTGCCGCGGCCCGCTCGGCGACGGCGGCGAGCCCGAGTGGCAGGCGTTCGCGCTGCCGGCCGACGAGATCGCGCAGACGGCGGCGATCATCGTCTGCCTCAACCGCAAGGACTCCGAGGGCAGCGTCCTGATCACCAGCGCCGACCCGTTCGCGGCCCCCCGCATCGACCATCGCTACAACACGCTCGACTCCGACCTGCAGCGGTTCGAGCACGGCTTCGCGTTCTGTCGCGAGCTGCTGACGAGGCCGGCCTTCGTCAAGGCGGGCGCGCGGGAGCTGACGGCCGGACTGCCGGTCAAGGAGATCCTCGCGACCGGCATCGATACCGCCCAGCACGGGGTCGGAAGCTGCAAGCTGGGCCCGGCGAGCGACCCCGCCGCGGTCGTCGACCCACGGCTCAACGTCTACGGCTGCGACGGGCTGATGGTCGCCGACTCCAGCATCTTCCCCGACAACATCATGAACAACACGAACCTCACCTGCTACGCGATCGGCGAGGTGGCGGCCGACCTGATCCGCGCCGAGCGCGGGCCGGCGGCGGGCAACTAGGCAGCCGCCGGCAACGGCCGGCAACGAGGCAGCCGCCGGCAACTAACCCGACGCGCGTGTGAGGCCGCCGGAGCGCGGGTTCGCGATGACCTCCGGCAGCAGCCGGCGCTCCTGGAAGCGCCCGCCACGCGGGTCGCCGACCAGGCGCCCCTCCTCGACGAGGATCGAGCCGCGCAGGACGGTCGTGCGCACCTGCCCGGTGAGCTCCCAGCCCTCCCAGCAGCTGTAGTCGGCGGTCATGTGCAGGTCCTCGTGGCGCACCGTCCAGGTCGCACGCGGGTCGAGCAGGACGATGTCCGCGTCGCTCCCCACCGCCAGTGTGCCCTTGCGCGGGTAGAGACCCATCAGCTTCGCCGGGTTCGTCGAGACGACCTCGACGAAGCGGCTGGGAGTGAGCCGCCCCTGGTGGACGCCGAGGTGGTAGAGCACCGGCAGCCGCAGCTCGACGCCGGCCTGGCCGCACTGGAGCGCGTCGACGGTGGTGCCCATCTTCTCGTAACGGTCGCTCGCCTTGACCAGGAAGTGGTCGGAGCCGACGGCCTGGAGGCGATCGTCGGCGAGGGCGGCCCACAGCTCGTCCTGGTCGCTCTGCGACTTGATCGTCGGGTAGTTGTTCCAGAGCAGGCCACGATTGGCGTCGTCCCACAGCTTGTCGGAGGTGAAGGAGAGGTACGGCGTGAGCGTCTCGCCGTAGACGGGCAGGCCGCGCTCGCGGCTCTCGGCCAGGGCGGCAACGCCGGAGGCGGCGCCCATGTGCAGGATGTAAAGCGGTGAGCCGGTGCGTTCGGCGAGCAGCAGCACGCGGCGGATCGCGGCCTCCTCGACCAGGGCGGGACGCGTCTCGGCGATGTACGCGCCGTGGGTCTTGCCCTCGCGCAAAGCCTTCTTCGTCAGCCAGTTGGCGATCGCGTCGTCCTCGGCGTGAACGACGCTGAGGCCGCCGTGCTCGGCGACCTGCTGCATCACGCCGAAGCGGTGGCCGTCGTCACACATCCAGTGATAGGTCATCATCGTCTTGATCGTGGGGATGCCGCCGCGGATGACGTCGCCGATCTCGTCCATCACCTCGAACGGGATCTCACCGGTGAGCACGGCATGGAAGCCGTAGTCGACCGCCATGCGGCCCGCGGCCTCCTCCTGCTTCGCCCGGATCGCGTCGTGAAGCGAGGCCGGAGGCTCCTGGAAGACGAAGTCGAGCAGCGTGGTGGTGCCGCCGAACGCCGCGGCGGCCGAATGATCCTGCGTCTCGGCTTCGACACCGAAGACCTTGAGGCCGTAGTGGCAGTGCGGGTCGACGCCGCCCGGCAGCACCAGACAGCCGGTGGCGTCGAGGACGCGCTTCGCCTCTGCGAGCAGCACCCCGGGCGGCGCGATCTGGGCGATCCGCTCGCCCTCGACGGCGATGTCCAGCAGCGCCGACGCTTCCGCCGTGACCACTGTCCCGCCCCGTATCAGCAGGTCGAACAACTGCCCCTCCCTCGATTGCATGGGAGTATCCCATGCTCTACAGTCGGCCCGGAGCATGAGCAGCAACGTCCCCGGTGCCGATGCGTAGCCCCGACAGTCCCGCCCAGCGGCCGAACGCGCTCGAGGTCGACCTCGGCGCGATCGCTCACAACGTCGCCCTCATCCGGGCCGCTGCCGGGCCCGCAACGGTGCTGTTCGGAGCGGTCAAGGCGAACGGCTATGGCTTCGGCCTGCCCGCGGTCGCCGGGGCGATGCTGGCCGGTGGCGCCGATGCGTTCGCCATGGCCGACCCTGCCGACGCGATCCGCATCAGGGGCGCCGGCATCGACGTGCCGCTGCTGCTGTACGGCGGCGTGCTGCCGGAGCCGGCGGTCGCGCGGCTGCTGGCCGAGCACGACCTGACCTGCACGATCGCCGACCTCGAGGCGGCCCACGCCTGGGCGGCGCTCGGCTGCTACACCAGGGCGTTCCTCAAGGTGGACGTCGGCCTGGAGCGGCTCGGCGTCGCGGCCGAGCGGGCGGCAGCCTTCGCCAGCGCAGCCTGCGCCCTCCCGGGCATCCGGGTCGAGGGGATCTACACGCACCTGCACGGCGGCGAGACCGCGGGCTATCACGACTGGCAGCTCGACCGCTTCGACCTCGTGCTCGACGAGCTCGAGCGCGCAGGCATCGACCTGCCCGTGCGGCTGGCCGAGAGCAGCGTCACGGTAGGGGTCGGCCGGCGCGGTCGGCTCAACGCGATCGACCCGGGCCACCTGCTCTACGGCTTCCTGCCCGGTGGGCGGGCCGAGGCGCCGGCCGGCCTGCGGCCGGCCTTCGTCGCGCTGCGCAGCCGGGTCATCCAGGTCAAGCAGGTCGAGCGGCCCGGCGGCTTCGACGCGGCGGCGCCACTCGCCCTGCACGCCGGGTTGCGTGTCGCGGTGATCCCGCTCGGCCGCTCCGACGGGCTGCGGTCGCTGACCTGCGGCGAGATGCTCGTCCGTGGGCAGCGCGTTCCGATCGTGGGCAGGCCGTCGCTCGAGCACACCCGTATCGACGTGACGAGCGTCCCCGGCTGCCGGGCCGGCGACGAGGTGGTGGTGATCGGCCGCCAGGGCGACGACGAGATCCCGTTCGCCGAGGTCGCCGCCCGCCACGAGCTCGACGGGCCGGGGCTCACCCTCGAGGTGCGGTCGTCGGTGCAGCGTGTCTACACCGGCGACTAGGCTCTCGCCATGACGGCGAACTCACGGCAGATGACCCTCGTCGGGTTTCTGCAAGCGCAGAACTGCTCGAACTACCCGGCGTCCTGGCGGCACCGCGATGCAGCGAAGGACTTCCTGACGCCCGAGTACTACCA
>JANXXF010000087.1 GCA_025350775.1 Actinomycetes bacterium | reverse complement strand
GTCAAGGCCCGCGACCTGGCGAAGCTGCGCAAGAGCTGCGACCGCTTCGAGAGCGTTGGCATGCTCGGCACGCTCCAGGAGCTGGTCAAGGAGAACCTCTTCTTCCACAACACGATCCTCGAGATTGCCGGCAGCGACCGGATTACGCAGCTCGTGCGCAGCGTCACCGAGCTGCCCCTCGTCTACAAGTCGTACCTCTGGTACTCGCCGAGCCAGAAGCTCGTCTCGGCTCACTACCACCGTCAGATCGTCCACGCGCTCGAGGCGCGCGACCCCGAGCGGGCCGAATCCGTCATGAAGCAGCACGTGTTCGAGGCCCGCGACGTCCTCGTCAGCGAGGTTCGCGCCTCCCTCGTCCAGCGCGCACTCACGAGCACCGTTGAAGGAGAACGATGACCGACACCACCGACGTCACGTACCGCGAAGCCGGCGGTCCTGGCCCGCTCGCCGGGCTCCGCGTGATCGAGCTGGGCCAGCTTCTCGCCGGCCCGTTCACCGGCCGCCTGCTGGGCGACATGGGTGCCGAGATCATCAAGATCGAGGCGCCGGGCCAGCCCGACCCGCTCCGCGAGTGGGGCAAGCTCCGCTACAAGGACCGCTCGCTGTGGTGGCCCGTGCAGTCGCGCAACAAGAAGTGCGTGACGCTCAACCTGCGCGACCCGAAGGGCCAGGAGATCCTGCTCGCGCTCGTCGAGCGCGCCGACGTCGTGATCGAGAACTTCCGGCCGGGCACGCTCGAGAAGTGGGGCATCGGCTACGACAAGCTCTCCGCGAACAACCCGGCGCTGATCCTGGCGCGAGTCTCCGGCTACGGGCAGACGGGCCCGTACGCCGCGCGCGCCGGCTTCGCCTCCGTGTCGGAAGCGATGGGCGGCATCCGCTACATCAACGGCTTCCCCGACGAGCCGCCGCCCCGCATGCACATCTCGCTGGGCGACTCGCTCGCCGGCATGTTCGCCACGCAGGGCATCCTCGCCGCCCTCTACAACCGCCATGCGCGCGGCGGCAAGGGCCAGGTCGTCGACGTCTCGCTGGTCGAGGCCTCGTTCGCGCTGCTCGAGAGCACGATCCCCGAGTACGACCGCTGCGGCTACGTCCGCGGGCCGGGCGGCACGGGGCTCAAGGGCGTCGCGCCC
This sequence comes from Actinomycetes bacterium, assembly GCA_025350775.1. Classification (GTDB taxonomy): domain Bacteria; phylum Actinomycetota; class Thermoleophilia; order Gaiellales; family Gaiellaceae; genus CANFDS01. Next base: position 1,140 of record JANXXF010000087.1, on the reverse strand, counting down.
TCCAACATCTTCAAGTCGTCCGACGACCTCTGGATGGTCATCGCGGCCAACGCCGACGGCGTCTACCGCCGCCTGTGCGGCGCGATCGGCAGGCCGGAGCTCGCCGACGACCCGAAGTACGCCAACCACCTCGCCCGTGGCGAGCACCAGGAGGAGCTCGAAGCCATCGTCGCCGGCTGGGCCAAGCGGCACACCGCCGCCGAGATCGACGAGATCCTCAACGCCGCCGGCGTTATCTGCGGCCCGATCTACACGGTTGCCGACATGTTCAAGGACGAGCACTTCTGGGCCCGTGAGATGCTCGTCAAGCACACCGATCCGGAGATCGGCGAGTTCATCGGCCCGGGCATCTTCCCGAAGTTCTCCGAGACCCCCGGCGCCATCAAGTGGACGGGGCCATGGCAGGAGGGAGCGCACAACGCCGAGGTCTACGGCGAGCTCCTGGGCATCGACGCGGCGCAGCTCGCCGAGTTGAAACAGGGCGGTGTCCTGTGACGGACGCCGTGCAGGCGAGCAGCGGGGACGTGGTCGCGGACCCCGGTACACTCGTGTGCGAAGGATCCACGTGTGCCGTGGTCGGTGCGGGAACGGATGACGCCGTCGGCCTGGCGGCTCCCGACACCCCGTCGGACTGGCTCGCAGGTCTTCTCGTCAAGCAGATTTCTAAACAGGTCGACCAGGCCGGGGCGAGCGCGCCCCACGCCGGCTGATCAAGGAGGAACCGGATGGCGTACAGGCTAGGGGTGGACGTCGGTGGCACGTTCACCGACCTCTATCTCGTCAGTGACGATGGGGCACGCTTCCGCGTGAAGACCCCGTCGACGCCTGCCGACCCGTCGGAAGCAGTTCTGACGGGCGTCAAGCGCATCTGCTCGGAGGCCGGCATCACCGTTGCCGACCTGCAGAACTTCCTGCACGGCACGACCATCGCGACCAACGCGGTGCTCGAGTCGAAGGGTGCCCGCGTCGGCCTGTTGACGACGATGGGCTTCAAGCAGATCCTCCATCTCGCGCGCTCCCAGACCCCGGGGCCGCTCGCCGGCTGGCTGATCATGATCAAGCCGGATCCGCCGGCACTGCTGTCGGACACGCTCGAGATCACCGAGCGCATGGACGCCCGCGGCAACACCATCGTGCCGG
>JANXXF010000071.1 GCA_025350775.1 Actinomycetes bacterium | reverse complement strand
CTCGTTGCGACGGTCGCAGAGACGCTCGACGCCGCTGGCGGGTTCGTCACCCCGGTGACGGCGACGCTGCCGGCTGCGCTGTTCGCCAGCGAGCAGCCGGCGCCCAGGGTGACCGTGAGCGTGTGCCCGCTGAACGGCGCCAAGGTGGTGGAGCAGCCGCCGCCGAAGCCGGTCAGGCTGATCGTCGCCGGCGAGGAGCCCGGCATGGTGAGGGCGCTGTCGAGGACGACCGTGACCGTGTCGCCGGCTGCCAGGGCTCCGGAGGCGCTCGCCGTGAAGCCGGCCGTCCACGTGCCGGCCGCGCCAGTGGTGGTGCTGGTGGCGACAAGGGTGGCCGCAGCCGGCGTCGTCGGCGCCGTCAGGGTGACGTCGGAGGCCGGCGTGGCGGTGACGGTGTCGGCGCTCGTCGCCACCTTGAACGTCGCCGCGAGGTAGGTGCCCTAGCCGGCGTTGACGATGCCGGGGATGGCGATCGTGCCGGCCGCTCCGTTGGCGAGCACGCAGCTTCCGGACAGCGTCACGGTGACGGTGTGAGCGGTGTTGTCGCCCGTCGCCGCCTGGCCGGTGCAGACCCCGCCGAAGCTGCCTCCGAGCGTCACGGTGGGCGAGGCGGGCAGCGTGAAGCCGCTCGGGAAGGTGGCCGTCACCGTGCTGCCGGCGGCCAGCGCGCCCGACCCCGACGCGGTGAAGCCGGCGGTCCAGCGCGTCAGCACCGACGCCTTCAGCGACTGGCCGCTGAACGTCACGCCGGTCGGCGTGGTCGGCGCAGCGGAGATCGTGACGGCACCGCCCGCGGCCCCCACCGCAGTCGACTCCTGCGACGTACCGACGGTGAAGCCGGCTGACGGGTAGACGCCGAGCGCCGGTGTGACACCCGTGACCGAGACGGTGCCGGCAGTCGTGCCGGCCAGCGAGCAGCCGGCAGCCAGCGTGATCGTCAGGCTCTGGGCCACGGCGACCCCAGTCGCGGGAGGAAAGCCGCAGCCGAATCCGATGAAGCCCACGCCGAGGATGACCGGCCCCGTGGCCGGGGTGATCGCAGCCGGATACGTCAGCGTGATCGTGTCGCCGCCACCGAGATCCTTGCCGAGCGACGGTGTGAACGTCCAGTTCCACGTCGCGGTGAAGTCGCCCGCAGTGCCCGACAGGCCACCGTTCACGTTCACGGACACGCCGCTCACATCGGCCCATGCCCCGGGGACGAGCACCACCGCCGCGGCGCACGCGGCGACCACGGCGCAGGCACGTGCGAGCAGAGCGACTGTCAGTCGCGCACGAAACGACGGCCCGCCGGTTGCTTGCTCGCCCACCTGGCTTTCCCCGATCCCCTTGGCCGCACATGCCGGACGAGCGCACGCGATTCCGGCACAAGCTACCCAGGGAACCTCGGGGAGTCAAACGCGCCAGGCGCTTGCGGTCATCATGTGCACGATATCTCCACGAGAACCGTGGGCAGCGCGGCGAAGCGATCAGAGCGGGCGGCGGGAATCGAACCCGCGTGATCAGCTTGGAAGGCTGGAGCTCTACCATTGAGCTACGCCCGCGGAACGACCGAAAGGTAGCGCACCGGGGCTCCCGCACGACGGCCGCTGCCGCAGGAGTCGCGCAACATCGCCAGAATACGGCGCTATGAACCCCCAGGCCGCAACTCTCCGCTTCGCCGTCTTCCCCCGCCTCGGCATCCTGGCGGACGTCCTGCTCGTGCTCGCGGGCACGGGCCTCGTCGCGGGAGCGGCCCAGATCTCCTTCAAGATCCCCGGCACGCCCGTCCCGATCACGGGCCAGACGTTCGCCGTCGTGCTCGTCGGCGCGGCGCTCGGCTCGGCGCGCGGCTTCCTCAGCCTCTCGCTCTACCTGTTCGCCGGCATGCTGCTGCCGTTCTACGCGAGCGGCGGCAAGGGCATCGACGAGATCACCGGCCCGTCGGGCGGCTACATCATCGGCTTCGTCGCCGCCGCGGCACTCACCGGCTTCCTCGCCGAGCGCGGCCTCGACCGCAAGCTGATGTCGGCGGTCGGCGCGATGTTCGTCGGCAACGTGATCATCTACCTGTGCGGCCTGCCATGGCTCGCCACAAACCTGAATGTCAACTTCGCCAAGACGATGGAGTACGGCCTCAACCCGTTCATCGTCGGCGACGTGATCAAGCTCTGCATTGCCGGCGCTCTGCTGCCGACCGCCTGGCTCGCAGTGAAGAAGGTCAACGAGCACCGCTAGCGGAGCGGCTGCGGTGCGGCCCACCCGGGCTGCGGCTAGACGGCGCCCGGGCCGCGGTCGAGCGTCGAGAGGATCTCCAGGAGACGGCGGCGGTCGGGGCCATGTTCGGTCACCACCGCCGCCAGCTTCTCCTCGGCCAGCGGCGTCAGCAACAGATGGACGACGCGGCCGTCACGCTCGGAGGCGACGCGCTCGATCAGGCCGGCCTCCTGGGCGCGCGTGACCAGCTCGGTGACGCTCGACTGCGTCAGCTGGAGCCGCTCGGCGATCCCCGTGACGGTGGAGCGCTGCGAGCCGTCGGCCGTCCCCTTGATCATCAGCAGCAGGTGGTACTGGCGCGGCGTGATGCCGTGCCGGCGTGCGACTTCCTCGCTGCGCCGCGCATAGAAGCGCAGGGCGGCGCGCAGCTCGGCTGCCTGCCGGTACTCGTCGGCGGTGGGGGTCGCGGCCTCGATGGCTGCATCCTCGCGGACCGTGGCCCGATCCGCCAGTGTCAGGTGGCGCGGCGCGGACACCCGGCTCGGGCCCGCCGCCGGGCTGCCCCGCTCAGCCCTTGAGGCAGCTACGGACGGCGTCGGTGTCCTGCGGCGACGGCGGGCCCGCCCACAGCAGCACCGCGTTGCCCCTGCGCTGCAGCACCTGGTCGATCGGCACGTCACGGCTGCCGTACTGCTTGTAGGCGCTCTCGAGCACGCTGCCCTCGGCGTCGCTGCGCCCGAAGGCGATGGTGACGCGGTTCTCGCCGACCTTCGCGCCGAGGCTGCCGCCCAGCGCGCTCTCGGCGACGACGTCGATCGTCTCGTCGACCGCGACGATCGTGGCGCCCGCCTGCTTGAGGCAGGCCTTGGTCGGTGCCGCCGCGTACACCTTCGCCGAGCTGCCACCGCAGCCGGCCACGAGCACCGCGCCGGCCGCGACAGCCACCAGCGCTGCGACGAGCCGCGCCCGGGCAGGATGAGCAGAGAGGAGAGCCGAGGAGATCACCGCACCTCGATTGTGCCCGCCCGGCGGCCCTGCGTCCAACCGGTCAGGCGCCAAGCGCGTCGAGTGCCTGCTCGAGCGTCGCCCGCTCGTCGGCAGCGAGGGGGCGCAATGGGGCGCGAACGTCGGGCCGCACGGGCAGCCCACGGCGGGCCAACACGACCTTTGCCGCAGCCGGGAACCGCCGCGCGAGCAGCGCGCGCAACGCCGCCGCCCGCTCCAGCGCCGGGCCGGACGGGTCGCGCACCACGTCGGCCACGACCTCCGGGAACACCGCGCCCAGCCCGGAGACGGTGCCGGCAGCGGCCGGCAGCTCCCACAGCAGCGCCTCGGAGCCGACGAACAGGTCGAGCCCTTCCAGCAGGTACGGCTCGACCGCCGCGAGCGGCGTGTCCGACACCTTCAGCCCCGCCAGGTTGGGCGCGCGCTCGCGCAGCCGCTCGACGGTGGCGGGCGCGATGGCGTAGCCGCTACGCGCCGCGAACTCGTAGACGTAGAACGGGAGCGGCGCGCAGGCGGAGGCGGCGACGGCCAGGTGCTCGAGCTGCTCACGCTCGTCGAAGGCGTAGTACGGCGGCGCGATCACTGCGACGCCCGCGGCGCCCTGCTCGGCGGCGTGGGCGGCGAGGGCGGCGGTCTCGGCAGTGGTCTGCGCGCCACAGTGGGCGACGATCGGGAGCCGACCGCGCGCGGGCGCGAGGAACAGCTCGAGCGCGCGCCGGCGCTCCGTGGCCGACAGCAGGATCCCCTCCCCCGTCGTGCCCAGCGCCAGCACGCCGTCGATGCCGCCGTCGGCGAGGAACGCGACGTACGGCGCGAAGGCGGCCTCGTCGAGCGCGGCGCCGTCGTCGCGCAGCGGCGTGATCGCCGCCGCGAGCGCGCCGCGGATCCGCGTAGGCGGCACGGACGGCACGGTCTAGAAGCTCGCGCCGAGGGTGACGGGCACGACCAGCAGCTCCCCGGTCACCGGCATCCGATCGGCAAAGTAGAGGACGACGACAACCACCAGCGCGATCGCACAGGCGGCCCCGATCAGCCCGTTGCGCCCGCGCAGCCGGATCACTACTTCGCTTGCGCCTCGAGCTTGTAACCGACGCCGAAGCGGGTCTGGATGAACGTGTGCTGCGAGGCACGGCGGTCGATCTTGTCCCGGAGGCGCTTCACGCAGACGTCCACTGTGCGGTCACGATACATCTGCCGGCGACCCCAGATCTTCTGCAACAGCTCCTCGCGCGTGACGACGCGGCCGCGATCGAGCGCGAGCTGGTAGAGCACCTTGAACTCGGTGGGCGTCAGGCCGGCGCTCTCGCCGTCGATGTAGGCCTGCACCTCGCGCGGGTCGATCACGAGCTCCTCGATCTCGATCCGCTCGCCGCGCTCGACCGACTCGGTGCGCACCCCGCGACGCGACGCCGCCTTGACGCGAGCGACCAGCTCCTTCATCGAGAAGGGCTTCACCAGGTAGTCGTCGGCGCCGATCTCGAGCGCATGGACGCGGTCGTGCTCGGTGCCGCGCGCGCTGACGACGATGATTGGCGTGCCCAGCCCTTCGGCGCGCGCCGTCTCGAGGAAGCGCCAGCCGTCGATGCCCGGGAGCATCAGGTCGAGGACGCAGACCGCAGGGTGCTCGAAGCGCAGGCGCTGCAGGCCGAGATCACCCCGGTTGACGCAGACGGGGTCGAAGCCGGCGGCGGTGAGATGGCGCGCCATCCCCTGCGCGATCACCTCGTCGTCCTCGACTATCAGTACCTTCGACACTGCGCTCTACGATAGTCGGCCCGGCGGGCGCCCTGGTCGTATCCGGGTGGCCGGAGAGTAAAGGGGAGGTGACGATCGCGTGAACACACGGGAAGACGGTGGTCACAACCGGTCGGATGAGCTGCGGCTCGAGGCCGAGCGCGGGCGTGTCCTCGTCGAGGAGAGCCGTGAGATCGTCGTCGTGATCGACGGGGAAGACCTGGTCGTCGCAGCCAGCCGCCGGGCCCGCGAGGCGATCGAGGGCCTCACCGAGAACGCGCCGCTGCCGGAGTCGCTCTCGCGCCGTGCGCAGGAGTCACCGCCGCTCGCCGTGCCACTCGAGGTGGATGGCCACCGCGAGACGCTCCTCTACTTCGGCCAGCCCGGCGACCTCGCCGCCTACGAGGAGCTGCGGGCCGGCTTCACCGCCGCCGTGTCGCACGAGCTGCGCACGCCGCTGGCGCGGCTGATGGTGATGCTCGATAGCGCCGACCTGCCCGGCGCCGACGTGGCCGAGCTGATTGCCGGCGCGCGCCGGGAGGTCGAGAACGTCAGCGAGCTGATCGACGACGTGCTCTTCCTGAGCGAGCTGGAGACCGGCCGCCAGGTCGTCGCGCTCGGGTCGACGGAGGCGCTGCCTGTGCTGGAGGAGGTCGTCGCGGGGCTCTCGGAGAGCGCCGAGCGCGCCGGCATCGCCCTGCATGCCGAGGGTGAGCGCGGTATCTCCGTGCCGATGCGCGGCCGGATGCTCCGCGTGATCGCCGAGAACCTCGCCACCAATGCGCTGCGCTACGCCGGCGAGGGGGCGACGTTCACGCTGGCGGCGCGGCGCGAGGGCGACACGGTCGTCGTCGAGGCGAGCGATGACGGCGTCGGCGTCTCCGAGGCCGACCTGTCGCGGCTGTTCGAGCGCTTCTACCGCGCCGACCGCGCCCGCGCCACCCGCGGCACCGGCCTCGGCCTGGCGATCGTCAAGCATGTCGTCACCTCCGTCGACGGCGAGATCGAGGCGACGGGCGCGCCCGGGCAGGGCCTGCGCATCCGCTGCACGTTCCCGGGCTGAAACGCAGAGCGAGCCGGCCTCCAGGCCGGCTCGTTCCCCACTTCCTGGTGTCGCGCGGCGGCTAGCCCTGCGAGATCTGCGCGACGGTTTTGTTCGCGGCGATCGCGACGACCTTCGGCAGTGGCGCGAAGATCAGCGGCAGGCCGAGCTTCTGGCCGAACGGACTGATCGCGTAGAGCACGAACCTCTTCACGGTGACCGCCTTCGACGACTTCTTCGGGACGATGATCCAGGTGAACGTGCAGATCGGGTACGCATCCTTCGCCGCCTTGTCCGGATCGACGATCGACAGGGCGTTGTCGGCGGGGACGCTCTTGACCGTCGCGGCAGCCGCGTTGATCTGCTTGATGCCCGGGAGCTGGAACTTTCCGGCGGCGTTCTTCACGGCGAAGAAGAACAGCCTGTTCTTCAGCGCGTAGGCAACGTCGACGTAGGTGAGCGAGCCCTGGGTGCGCGAGACGACGCCGGCGACGCCGGAGGAGCCGCGTGCGCCCACGCCCACCGAAAAGGGCGGCTGGGTCGACTTGCCGACCTTCGAGGCGAAGCTGGGGCTAACCTTCGACAGGTAGTCGGTGAAGTTGAACGACGTGCCCGAGCCGTCGGAGCGGTACACCGGCGTAATGTCGAGATCGGGCAGCGACACGCCCGGGTTGAGCGCCGCGATCTTCGCGTCGTTCCACTTCTTGACGTTGCCGAGGTAGATGTCGGCGAGGATCTTGCCGGTGATTTTGAGGTTGTTCTTGAGGCCCGGAAGGTTGTAGGCGACCGAGGTAGCCGAGAGTGCCCAGGGAATCTGCACGCAGTCGCTGCACTTCGTCGCCTGGTCGGGCGAGAGGGGTGCGTCGGAGGCGCCGAAGTCGACCGTGCGGGCGGTGACTGACGCGATGCCGGCACCCGACCCGACCGCGCCGTAGGTGATGTTGATGCCGGCCCTGGTGCCGTAGTCGCCGATCCAGCGCGAGACGAACGGGGCGACGAACGACGAGCCAGCGCCCGTCAGGCTTTCATCGAGCGTGCGGGCCGGCGCAGCGCCGGCGGCTCCCACGACGGCAAGCGCCGCGAGCGAGGCGACGGCCGCCCCGAGGAGGGTTCCTCTCTTCTTCATGCGTGCTCCTTCTGTCTGCTCGAGTTCAGATCTCATTGACAATCCCAGCATCGCTGCCATGCGGCTACCCGTGGTCGTCCGTCCTGTGACGGAGAGGTGACGGGATGGTGAACGGCGCCGTCAGGAGCCGCTACGGCGCAACAGCCCGAGCGCCCCGGTCACCTTGCCGAGCAGCTCCCCACGCTCGCCGCCCTCGAGCCGCCGCTTCATCCGGCTCATCAGCAGCCTTGAACCGAGGCTCGTCAGCAGCACGAAGCCGATCAGCAGGATCGCCGCCGCCCAGGCCTTCTCGTGGTCGGCCGGGTCGGGCGACTCCGCGTACTGGAAGATCAGCAACGGGATCGTCTGCAGCGCCTTGTGGACGTCGACCGACACCTGGTTGGCGGCGATCGACGAGGTGAACAGGATCGGCGCGGTCTCGCCGGCGACG
>JANXXF010000041.1 GCA_025350775.1 Actinomycetes bacterium | reverse complement strand
CGTCCTGACAGCCCGGACAAGCGCGCCGCGATCACGAACAACGGTGGATCCAGGCTGAGCACGAGCTGCCCCGTGCGGCACTGACCAGCGGCCCGCTGGAGTAGGCTGTCCACCATGCCCGAGATTACGTACCTGGAGGCGATCACGTCGGCCCTGCGCGATGCGCTGCGGGACGACAGGCGCGTGTTCATGATGGGCGAGGACATCGGCCACTTCGGCGGGCCGTTCGGCGTCACCAAGGGGCTGGTCGACGAGTTCGGCCCCGAGCGGATCATCGACACGCCGATCTCGGAGGAGGGCTTCGTCGGCGCGTGCTTCGGCGCGGCCTGGATGGGCGAGCGCCCGATCGCCGAGCTCCAGTTCGCCGACTTCATCTCCTGCTGCTTCGATCAGATCGTCACCGTCGGCGCCAAGACGCACTGGCGCTCTGGCATCAAGCTGCCGATGGTGCTGCGCGCGCCGTACGGCGGCGGTGTGCGTGGTGGCCCCTACCACGCCTCATCACCGGAGGGCTGGTTCGTCGGCACCGCCGGCCTCAAGGTGGTGTGCCCCGGCACCGTCGAGGACGCGTACGGCCTGCTACGCGCCGCCATCGAGGACGACGACCCGGTGCTCTACTTCGAGCACAAGGGGCTGTACCGCCGCCTCAAGGCCGAGGCTCCTGACCCCGCCACGCGTACACCCATCGGCAAGTCGCTCGTGCGGCGCCAGGGCGGCGACGTCACCGTCGTAACCTACGGCTCGGGCGTCGACCTCGCGCTGCGCGCCGCCGACGGCCTGGCCGGCGAGGCCGAGGTGGAGGTCGTCGACCTGCGCACCGTCTGGCCACTCGACCTCGACCCGGTGCTGGAGTCGCTGGCCAAGACGTCGCGCGTGCTCATGCTGCAGGAGGCGTCGCGGTCGATCGGGGCCGGCAACCTCGTGCTCTCGCGCCTGGCCCGCGAGGGCTTCGAGTTGCTGGACGCACCGCCGGCGCTGCACGCGCCCGTCGACACGCCCGTGCCATTCGCGCCGGCGCTCGAGGACGGCTACATGCCTTCGCTCGACTCCGTCACGACCGCCCTCCGCGACCTCCTCGACTACTAGGAGCCGCTGCCCGATGCCCGAGCCCTTCGTCACCGTTCCCTGCATCGATGTCATCACCGTCTCGCACGAGACGCGGCTGGCGCTGTTCCGGCTCGTGCTGCTGCAGCGCATCGCCGAGGAGCGTGTGATCGCGCTGTACCGCCAGGGCAAGGTGCCCGGGTCGGTGTACACGGGCCGGGGCCAGGAGGCGGTCGCCGCGGGGGCCGGCCTCGCGCTAGGCCCCGACGACGTGATCGCGCCGCTCAACCGCGAGCTGGCCGCGCACCTCGCGCGCGGCGTAACGGTTGCCGACGTCTTCCGCAACTACCTCGGCAAGGGCGACGGGCCGACACGTGGGCGCGACGGGAACATGCACTTCGGCAAGGCCTCGCATGACGTCTTCCCGCTCGTCTCGATGCTCGGCGACCTCTGCCCGCTGACGGTGGGCGCGGCCCTCGCCTTCAAGCGGCGCGGCGAGGCTCGCGTAGCAATGACGTTCTGGGGCGACGGCGCCTTCTCGGTCGGTGACATCCACGAGGGGCTGAACCTCGCCGGCGTGCTGCACGTGCCCGCCGTCTTCGTGATCCAACGCAACGGCTACGCCTACTCGACCCCGACGAAGCGCCAGATGCTCAACACCTCGATCACCGAGCGGGTGCGCGGCGGCTGGTCGCTGCCGTGCGAGGAGGTCGACGGCACCGACGCCCTCTCGACGTACAGCGCCGTGCAGGCAGCCGTCGAGCGGGCACGGGCCGGTGAGGGGCCGCAGGTCATCGAGGCGGTGACGCTGCGCATGGGGGGCCACGCTGCGCACGACGCCGGCACCTACATGGATGCGGCAGTGAAGGAGGAGTACGCAGCGCAGCGCGACCCCGTGGAGCGGCTGGCCGCACGGCTCCTGCTGTCCGGGCTAGCGGTCGCCGAGGTCGACGGGCTGCGCGCCGCCGCCGTCGAGGAGGTAGCCGCGGGCCTGGCCGAGGCGGAGCGCTCGCCGGCGGCCGATCCGGCGACGCTCGAGGACGGCGTCTACTCGCAGCCGGTGTAGCGCGCCGGTGGCAGCTTGACAGCCGCCTCTCGACTGTGGTTCAGTCGCGGTGTCCTCCCTGCGGCAGGCGCGAGCCGCGCACGAGACGCCGTCGTGGATCATGATCCGCCCATATCAGAGTTCGCATTCGGCGGGTACAGCCGGAGGGAAACAGATGCAGTGCAGCGCGAGTCTTGACGGAAGGACGCAGCGGAACGGGCGCTGCGGCTCCCGCTTCGGACTGGCAGCCGTCCCGGCGACGCGTGCCCGGAGGTCGATCGCGTAGATGCGGATCTCGCTGTAC
>JANXXF010000024.1 GCA_025350775.1 Actinomycetes bacterium | reverse complement strand
CAGCCGCGATCGGACCCGTGCCTTGCACAAGATGTGGTGTGCCCCGAGGTGGGGCCACTTCAAGCCGCCCCGTCGCAGCGCGCCCCGCCAAGACCGTCGTTCCTAATCGCGCCCCCGCCACCCGGGACCGACCAAACACGGTCGCCCTCTGTTCACGAGGTCGTTCAGCTCGCGCGAGGTCGTCGGCCGGCGGCCTCGAGCAGGGCCAGCAGTGCGGGGATCTGCGCGCCGTCGCGCGTTCGTGCAAGGGCCAGCTTGGACGCAACGATGTCCTGCAGAGCCGCCACCTTGACACGCAGGCCAGGCCGGAGCTGCATCCAGACGGCTCGTCGCGACAGCACGCGGTAGTCGCGCAGCGCCGCCGGCGTGCCGACGACGTCCACGTAGCCAAACCTGGTGCAGAAGCTCGTCAGGCGCCCTGCCCGGAGAGCGTCGCGCGTCTCCGCCTTGCTGTCACCGTCGGGGACGACGCGCGCGTCCATGTCCACGAGCGCCCGGTGGAGCGCCTCGATGTTCGCGCCCGTGCGCCGCACGGTGATATCGATGTCGAAGGTAGGCAGCGGCGACCCGTGAAGGACTGCTGCCAGCCCCCCGATCAGGACGAACTCCACCTGCCTCGCGGCCAGCGCCTCGAGCACGGCCAGCGGCTCGAACGGCCACTCCTGCCAGGCGTCAGCGAAGCGCCGCTCGCTCTCGTTCACGGCAGCTTCTCCTGCTGTGCCGCCTCGAGCTCCCTGAGAGCGGGCCGGCTATTGACTGAAGATGCCGCTGCTTGTAACCAGAATGCGGCGCGGCGGTTCTTCGGAGGTGAGGAACGGCAGAAGCGCGGATCGGCCTTGCGACCTTATTGCCTCGCGTCCCTCAGCGGGGAGCGAGGGAAGGTTCTGACGGCCACCGGCAACTTCGATCCGGATGGTGCGCTGTTCCTGGTCGCGTCGGACGTCCCACGCCCAGCCGATATCGATGTCAGCGGCGTCGGGGGTGTTGTGGTATTCGCGGGGTCCTCCTGCGATGTGCCAGCGGCCGGCCGGTGTTTGCACAACGGGGAGCGTGAGCCGTATGCCCGTGGTGTCGGCTTCGACTGGATCAGTGAAAGCGTGTGTCTGTTCAAGGGCCTGGCGGGCGGCGTCGAAGTCGCTGAAATCAAACGCAGCGGTATAGCGCTGCGCGAAGTCGAGCGTCTTGATCAGCGCGTCTGGTCGGTCGTTGGCGGTCAGCGCCCGCAAGGCCATCAGGTAGTTGTTGCGGAAGACCGTCGGAATGATGATTCTGACCTCGGCGGCGGCGACGAGCTCGGCGTTCATCATCACGCGCGCAACACGTCCGTTGCCGTCGTTGAACGGGTGAATCTCGGAGACGAGAAACATCTGGAAGACGGCGCGGGCGAACGGGTAGGCGAGGCGGCGGTAGTACCTGAAGCCCTCCCGGAGGGTGCCTTCAACGAGGGAAGGCGCGACGAACTCGACTGCGCCGACACGATTTGCATCGGTCTTGAAGACGCCTGGCTGTTTGTCGGGACGGCCGTCGAGAAGCACCCGGTGGCGCGCCTTCAACAAGTCGAGCAGCTCGCCGCCGTCCCTGGGCAACCGGGACATCTCGACTTGATCGGTGACGAGCCGGTAGGTGCCCATGATGTCGTGGGCGTCTGCCGACCGAGCCGGGGGGATGAGGCGATCGAAGACGATCTCTCGTGCCTCCTCGACGGCGAACTCGGTGCCCTCGATGAAATTCGAGAAGTACGCCTCGAAGAACGGCAGGAAGCGATAACGCTCTCCTGGTGGGTCGAGCAGGAGTCGACCTGTGGGCGCAAGCCGATCGAGCGCTTCGAACAGCGTCTCGAACCGTTCGAGCCGGCGCGGGTCGTACGGCTGACCAGCCTGACGCGCCCGCAGGAGCGGCGAACGAGCGCGGACGTCGCTGCGCGTGCCAAGGACCGCGCCCATCAACGGATCGAGCACCGCGAGCTCGGCATCGAGTCCGAGCCGCGGGGCCAGCGTACGGACATGTTGGCGGAGCCGCTGAAAGCCGTCCTCATCCCGCTGCTCCAGCAATGACTCGAGCCACTCCTCGAGTTCCGTCCTGTTCAGGGTGCGTGCGACACGTCCTCGGCGGCTTCGACTTAAAGCCGTGTTCTCGAGTAGCGCCCGCGGCACCGAACTCATATGCAAGCCGGCCGACAGCGGCAGATCTCCGTCCGCCACCGCCGGCCCCTTGCGCGGTCGCAGGATCAGCCCGGGCAGCTCCGTCTCACCGGGCCTTTCGTGCACGAGAAAGAGCGACCCGTCCTCAGCTGGCTGCCCGCCCAGACGTGCCGAGCGATCAGCGATCAGGGCGCCTGGGTAAAGTGCCGCGACCACGTCGAAGAGGTTGCGGCGCAATACCCGCTCCGGCGGGTCGGTCAGATTGCGTGTGTAGAGCCCGCGCGCCAGCCGGCGCAGCTCACCACGAGCGAGTGCGTCCGAGACGGTGCTGCGCGGCGCCGCCGCCGCAGCGAACACCTCAGGAAGAGCGGGTACAACGGACATCGGCAACCCTTTCGGCTCAGGACTTGCGTCGTACCGGACAATCATAGCGCTTTAATCGTCACAGGCGGCCATTGGAGGCATTTATGGGTGGTGCCGACGGTTCGGACGATTCAGGCCCCGCGCCTCGTCGCGAGCGGGGGCGATCTGCCCGTTCAAGCCGCCGATCGTGACTCCGGTGACCTCCTGCAGCCGCGATCGGACCCGTGCCTTGCACAAGATGTGTCAACCAAAGTCTGGGCAGACCCTCGTCCCATCGGGCGCATCCCGAGCAGATAGGCGAACGGCCAGCGCGGATTGAGCCGCCTTCCGACTCGGGCAGCACACTGGCCGCCACCCCACGTCTCGCACGGGGTCAACATGGCAGGCGATCCAATCCCGCAACTCTTCA
>JANXXF010000112.1 GCA_025350775.1 Actinomycetes bacterium | reverse complement strand
CCGAGCTCGGCTGGCGCCCGGAGCTGGCGCTGACCGACGGCCTCCGGGCCACCTGGGACTGGCTCCGCGGCGAGTAGCCTGCCCGGGCGGGGAAGGAGCGGGCCGACGGGAGGCGAATCCCTCCGAGCGTGGAGATCGCCGTCCGTCACTTCCGTGCCGCGCCCCCGTGGCGCCGCATCGCCATCGTCGTCGGGATCGTCGCCGCGGTCGAGCTCGTACTGCTCGTCGTGGCCGGCATCTCGCTGATCGCGAAGCCCGTCCAGACCTCGATGAAGCGCGCCGCCGTCGAGCAGGCGCACGTCGCTCCCCTGCAGAAGGCGCCGGCAGGCGCCGCCGCCGCTAAAAGCAAGGCCGGCCCGGCCGCAGCAGCACGCCCCGCAGCCACTACGCCCCCGCTCGCCGCCCACCTGTCGCGCGCAAGGACCGCCGTGCTCGTCCTCAACGGCATCGGCACGCCGGGCGCCGCCGGCCGCACCGCCGACCGCATGCGCGTCCGCGGCTACCTCATCGACGGCGTCACGAACGCGGCGCGGATGGACTACACGCGGACGACGATCATGTACCGCCCCGGCTTCGGCGGCGAGGCGGCGCGGCTCGCCCGTGATCTGAAGGTGCCGCTCGTCGGCCCGCTCGACGGGATGCGCCCGGCCGATCTCGGCGCCGCGCAGCTCGTCGTCATCGTCGGCACGTAGGAGGGCCACCCCCGCCGGGCCGGTCTGGCGCCGGCAACGGCGCCAGCACCGCCGCCGCGGCAGGGCTCAGCCTGGATCCATCGTTTTTCGCGGGCGTTGCAGCTCGTCCAGACTGCCAGGCCGCTCACCGGCCGGGTTTCGGCTCGCCGCCTACGGCGGCGGGGCCTGCACCCCGCCGGTGCGCTCCACCCTGGAGCCTCCGCAACGGGCCACCGGCCCGCCCCGTACGGCCCCAACGCGTCCTGACAGCCCGGACGAGCGCCCCGCGATCACGAAAAACGGTGGATCCAGGCTCAGGCGCGGCCCTCGATCTTCGCCCGGGCCAGGTCGAGCAGCCCGTCCTTGACACCGGCCGGCCCCCACGGGTCGAGCGTGTACGCGTCGTTGAGTGCGGCGTAGGCCTCGCGCCAGCGGCCGGCGTCGGCGTAGATCGTGCCGAGCTCGTAGCGGAGCGGCCCGCTGGCGGGGCGGCGGGCGATTGCAAGCCGGTAGACGCGGACGGCGGCATCGACGTCGCCGGCGGCGAGGGCGGCCCCCGCCCAGGCGCGGAAGGGTGCGAGCGCGAACGGGTCGAGACCGTGGGCGTCGCGGGCGAGCCGAACGGCGCGGGGCACCTGGCCGCGGTCGAGGGCCGCGTACGAAGAGTCGACCTTGCGGGCTGCGATCCACGGCACGGCGAGCGAGGTGACTGCGGCCAGCGCGAGCGCGAGGCCCGCGAGGGCTGCGAGTGGGCGAGGGCGGGGCGCGGTCGCGGCTTCGCTCGCGGGCGCCGGCCGGGGCTGCGGCTCGCGGGCCGCAGCGCCCAGCGCCAGCAGCGCCCCCAGCGCGACGAGCGCGGGCGCGGCCACCGCGACGAAGTCCCACGAGATGTCGACGAGCGATTGCAGCAGGAAGCAGCCGGGTACGAGCGCGAGGGCCAGCGTGACGCGCCGCTGCGGGCCGGCCCGTCGGAGCGCGAGCCGCGCGCCCGCGATGGCCCCACCGACCAGCCCGAGCCAGAGCAGGAACCCGACGACGCCTGTCTCGGCCAGCTGCTGGAGCGGGAAGTTGTGCGGCTCGACGACGTCAAGCGCGTTCTGGCGGACGGCGGTGCGGGCGACCGAGAAGGTGCCGGCGCCGGCACCTGTCGCCGGCTGCTCCGTGAAGACCACCCACGCCTCCTGCCACCACGTCCAGCGGTTGTTCGTGTTCGCCGTGCCCAGCCGCCCGGATCCCTGCGTGACCTGGCTGTCCTGCGCCCAACCGCCACGCACGCCCAGCGCAATGCCGGCGGCGACGAGCGCGACGACGACGGCCGCCAGCCCGGCACGCGTCAGCGCCCGGCGGCGCGCCTCGCCGAGAGGCGCCCGCTCCTCTCTCCGCGCCCAGGCCAGGGCCAGCCCGCACGCCGCCGCCGCGCCCAGCACGAGCGCGAGCGCCAGCCACCCGCCCGCGCCCTCGCGCGCGGCCCGGCTCTGGCTGTCGTCGGCGAGGCCCGGCTGCGTCAGGGCCCAGGCCGCCACGGCGGCGGCGGCCGGCAGCGCGCAGGCGAGCACGACGAGGCTCTCGAAGCGCCGCTCGTCGAGCGCAAGCCAGACGAGCAGCGCGACGGCGCCGACGGCGAGGCCGCCACGCGATGTGGTGAGCACGACGGCCACGGTGGCCGCAAAGAGCAGGAGGGTGCCGGCGGCGCGACGCGACCTGCCGGCGCCCGCCGCCGCGGCGAGCCACAGCCCGAGCGGCAGCGCCATGTCGCCGACCAGGGCGAGCGCGTTCCAGTAGCCGACCGGCGAGCGGAGGCGGGCCGCGCGCGCCCCGTCGGGGAATAGCCCCGGGAAGACCTTGCCGAGCAACGCCCAGCCGAGGGCCGCGCCCAGCAGCAGCGCCAGGGCCCCGGCGATCAGGCCGGGCCGCCGCCGCGCAGCCGCCCCCGCGAGCAGCCCCACACCCGCCAGCGCCGCGTAGACCAGGCCCCGGTTGAGCATGTCCCACGAACGGTCGGGGGCATCCGACCAGGCGATCGACACGCCCATCCACGCCGCGAGGGCGACGAGGCAGCCGAGCGCAGCTGCAGCTGCCCGGCCCACCGCCGGCCGCTCGACCAGCCCGAGCGCCGCCGCCCCGGCCCACACCCCCACGAGCAGCAGGGCGGCACCGCCGAGCCAGAGCAACCGGCCCCCGCTCGTGCCCGCGCCGAAGAGCAGCGACGCGCCCACGACAACCACTGCGCCCAGCCCGAGGGCGACGGCGAGCGGGCGAGCCACGAGGCGCGCGTCCAGGGTCACGCGCTGACGGTACCAGGGCCTCCGCGAGCAACCGTCTCTTAACACTTCGCTAAAGACACGATTACCACCCTCTCACTCCCGTCCGGGACACTCTGCAAGATTCCGAATGCGACGCCGTCGCAGGCCTTCTCGTAGACTCGACTTGCCTCCAACGCCAAGGACGTACCCCTGAACCGTCGCACTGCCATCGTCGCACTGACCTCCCTGCTCGTACTGCTCGCCCTCGCGAACGTCGCGGGCGCGCGCAGCGAGGCGCCCGGGAAGCAGAAGGCAGTGGCGCCGTGCTGGAAGGTGCTCACCAACGATGCCTTCGACAGCAAAGTCGACGGCCTCTACCCGCTCCCGACCTACGGCGAGGCGATCGGTCACCTTCCCGTCGACGCCCAGTCGTATTCGACGATCGCCGAAGTCATCACCCGCGCCCGCCAGGCAGCCCTTCAGCAGGTGGGCAAAGGCATCAGGGCAAATCCCGCCCGCTGTGGCTACGCGCTCGGCGCGAAGGGCGGCACGACGGGCGGCACGACCGGCAACGGTGGCGGCGGCGACAAAGGGCTGATCCCCGGTGTCATCGTCAAGGTCGGCTCGGACAATGCCGACAGCTTCCCGATCGCCCTGATCGTGATCGCCGCGATCGCCGGCCTGCTCGTGCTCGGCGGCGGCGCCGGCTACCTCGTGCGGCGTCGGCAGCGCGGCCAGGCCGAGCTCGAAGCAGGCTCCGGCTCCACTCCGTCGGACGACGACGGCCCGCCCAGTCCGCCCGCGCTCGGCCCGTAAGCCGACCCCTGGCCCGCGCGGCGGGCACCCGCCGCGGTAGGGTGGGCGTGAAGGCGATTGCCGCACCCGCGGCCGGTCGTCGCCAGGTGGCCGCACTCCGTCCGACCTGATCCCTAATGTCCGCGGGTCCCACCGGTCGACGTGCGCCGCTCACGCTGCACACGGTCGCCGCGTTGACACGACTCGCAAGCGGAGGAAGACAAGAATCATGGCGCCAGCCAACGAACTCGAGACACACGACGCGGAGCTCGGCCTTGCCGAGAACCACGTCGTCGACGCGATGAAGATCGCTGGCGTCGAGCGCTACTTCACGATTCCCGGCCGCGACCCGTTCGACGAGGTCGACTGGGAGACCCGCGACGCCTTCATCCCCGGCAAGGACAAGCCGGCGTTCGAGCAGAAGAACGTCGAGTTCCCGAAGTTCTGGTCGCAGACGGCAACGAACATCGTGGCGCAGAAGTACTTCCGCGGCCGCATGTCGTCCCCGGAGCGCGAGCATTCGGTGAAGCAGATGATCGGCCGCGTCGTCGACACGGTCTCGACGTGGGGCCGCACCGGCGGCTACTTCGCCACCGAGGACGAGGCCGGCACCTTCGAGGCCGAGCTCAAGTTCATTCTCGTCAACCAGCTCGCCTCGTTCAACTCGCCGGTCTGGTTCAACGTCGGCTTCGAGGAGAAGCCGCAGTGCTCCGCCTGCTTCATCCTCTCGATCGAGGACTCGATGGACTCGATTCTCGACTGGATCCGGCGCGAGGGCGTCGTCTTCCGCGGCGGCTCCGGCTCGGGCATCAACCTCTCCAGGCTGCGCTCGTCGCGCGAGCAGCTCTCGAAGGGCGGCTACGCCTCCGGGCCGGTCTCCTTCATGCGCGGCGCCGACGCCTCCGCCGGCACGATCAAGTCGGGCGGCAAGACCCGCCGGGCTGCGAAGATGGTCATCCTCGACGTCGACCACCCGGACATCGAGGAGTTCATCTGGTGCAAGTCGCGCGAGGAGGAGAAGGCGCGCGTGCTCGAGGCAGCCGGCTACGACATGTCGCTCGACTCGCCGCACTGGGCGTCCATCCAGTACCAGAACGCCAACAACTCGGTGCGCGTCACCGAGGCGTTCATGCAGGCCGTCGACGCCGGAGCCGACTGGAACCTGATCGCCCGCACCGACGGCACCGTC
>JANXXF010000504.1 GCA_025350775.1 Actinomycetes bacterium | reverse complement strand
CCCTGGGGGCGATGCCACGGGCGCCGCGTCTCCTGCTCCTGCTCATGTCGGCGCTCGCGTTCGCCTCCCTGACCGCCTCCGCCCCCACCGCCGCCCGGGCCGACACCGTCACGCTGCCGGCCGGCAGCGGGCTGCCGTGGACCGACCCGCAGCACCAGGGCCCGCTCGAGCAGCTTGCAGGCCGCATCGCCACCCACATCGCCGGAAGGCAGGTGACCGTTCGCTGCGAGGGCGACACCGACTGGCTGAAGCTGACGGCCGACCGCGGCGTCGATCCGCAGCTGGAGCTCGGCTACGTCGGCGTCGAGATCTTCACGCGTGGCGGCCGCGTCACGAGCGTCGTCACCGCTGCGTTCACCGAGCTCTCACCCGGCACGTGCGCCGCCCTGCAGGCCTTCGCCCTCGCCGACCCGAAGCCGACGACGTGCCAGCCGCCCGTCAGCGTCACCACAACGGTGCTGAAAGCGAAGAGCGTGGCGACCCGCGTCAAGGTCGACCTCGGCCGCGACCCGAAGCATCCGGGTAGGCGGCGCAGCGTCGTCCGCACCGTCTGGAAGACCGTCCAGGTGCCAACGGCGGTCACGAGCCAGCAGCCTGGCCCCGCCGTGCCCTGCTACGTGGACGGCCCCGGCGGTGGCGCGCCCCCGTTCGCCATCGACCTGTCGCGAGCTGCCGTGAACGCGTACGAGATCACCGCCGAGGCGATCCTCACGCTGGCGCACGAGGCGGTGCACCTCGGTGGCGCGGTCGGCGGCACCACCACCTCGGGCCTGCCCTACGGCGATCAACTGGCGGAGGCCCGCGCCGAATGCTCCGGCATGCAGTGGATGGCGTACGTTGCGCAACAGCTCGGCGGCAGCGCCGCCGACGCCGTCGCGATCTCCCAGTTCCAGGCGCGCTGGCGCTACCCACTGCGCAACACGCCGGGCAACGCCGGTGAGTACTGGTCGGCCGACTGCGTCGCGAGTGGTGCGTTCGACATTCGCACCGACCGGGCGGCGTCCTGGCCGTCGGGACTCGGCTAGACGTACGAGGCGCAGCGGCACAGCCCCGGCAAACCAGCCGGTCAGGGCAGCGTGCCGGGCGGCCGGGCGCCTTGAGCCGTGGCGGCGGCCGGGACGACGAGCAGCGGGGCCTGCCGCCGGCCGAGCACCGTCGCACCGAGCGCTGTCGTGGCAAGGCTGGCGAGCGCGGCAGCCACGATCGCAGCGCTCTCGCCGGGCGTCAGCCTGCCGGTGGCCAGGCCGACATTGACGACCGCGATCGGGACGCCGAGCTGGGCCGTCGCGATGAGGCCCGCAGCGAGTGGCTGGCGCACCACAGCCGCAGCGCACAGGTGAATAGCGACGTTGAGGGCGAACAGCGCGACGGCGAGAGCGATGTACGACGGGTGGACGCCGAGCGCACGCAAGTCGAGCCGTGCGCCGAGCACGACGAAGAACAGCGGCACGAGAAAGCCCTGCCCGACTCCGGCAACCTGCCGCGAAAGCCGCTTCGGCCCCCCGGCGGCCGCCACCACCAGGCCCACGCTGAAGCCGGCGATCAGCACGCTCGTACCGGTCTTGTGGGCGAGCCAGGCAAGCCCGAACAGCAGTAGTAGCGAGAGACGCAGGTCGAGAGCCCACGTCCGGTGCTTGGAGCTGTGGCGCAGCCTCCGCACCCAGGCGCGGCCGCGCAGGAGGCGCGTGGCGACGTAGAAGCCAACTGCGATCACCGCGATCAGGACGCTGCCGCCGGCGACGCGGGCTGCACGCGACGGCTCCAGCACGATCGGCAGCGCAGCGATCGCGACGACATCGGCGAGGGCGACCTGCGCGACGACGGTCAACGTGTCGGCGCGCGCAAGCAGGCCTTGCTCGGCGAGCATCGGCAGGACGACGGCAGCCGAGCCGCCAGCGAGCAAGAGGGCGTAGATCGCTCCGTGACCGTGGTCGATGAGGCCGGCCAGCAGGCCGGCGCCCACGGCGAGCACGATCGCCACGCCGGCAGCAAGGGCGCCCCGGCGCAGCACGCTGCGCAGCCCCGGCTGACGTAGCGGCACGTGCATCCCGGCCGACAGCATCAGCATGGCGAAGCCAACGTCGGCGAGGAACGAGACCGTCGAGTCGCCCGTGTCGAGCCAGCGGAAGCCGCTGCGCCCGATGATCACCCCGATCGCGATCTCCCCGACCGCGACGGGCACAAGCAGCCGGCGAGCGGTGCTGAGCGCCGGCCCGGCAAGACCCGCGAGGACGAGAAGGGCGAGAACACCGAAGCTCATGGGCGCCAACCGAAGCTAGCAGCGATCCCGCATTGCTACCGTCACTCGTATGATCTCCCCCGCCCTCAAGCCGCCCGCGGACGGCGCGCAGAGCGCCCACCCGGCTGCGTTCTTCGATGCGATCCTGCTCGTCTCGTTCGGCGGGCCGGAAGGCATGGCCGACGTGATGCCGTTCCTCGAGAACGTGACGCGTGGGCGAGGGGTCCCCCGCGAACGCCTCGAGGAGGTGGCGCACCACTACGAGCTGTTCGGCGGCGTCAGCCCGATCAACGAGCAGAACCGTGCGCTGATCGCCGCGCTGCGCGAGGAGCTGGACGCGCACGGCATCGGCCTGCCGATCTACTTCGGCAACCGCAACTGGAGCCCGTTCCTGTCGGACACGCTGGCCGAGCTGCAGGCTGCCGGCGTCCGGCGCGCTCTCGCCATCTTCACCACCGGCTTCTCCTGCTACTCCGGCTGCCGGCAGTACCGGGAAGACCTCCACATGGCCCAGCAGTCGGTCGGCCCGGACGCCCCCGAGGTGTTGAAGGCACGGATGTTCTACAACCACCCCGGCTTCGTCGAGGCGAACGTCGACATCCTTACGCGCGCCCTCGCCGAGCTTCCGCAGGAGCGCCGCGCCGCCGCCCACGTCGCCTTCACCGCTCACTCGATCCCGCTCGCGATGGCCCAGGCGTCACGCTACGAGCAGCAGCTGCTCGAGGCGTCACGACTCGTCGCGGAGGGCGTCGGCGTCGCGGCGGAGCAGTGGCAGCTCGTCTACCAGAGCCGCTCCGGCGCGCCGCACAGGCCCTGGCTGGAGCCCGACATCTGTGACCACCTGCGCACTCAGCGCGAGGCCGGTGCAGCCGACGTCGTGGTGGTGCCGATCGGCTTCGTCTCCGATCACATGGAGGTGCTCTTCGACCTCGACGAGGAGGCGAGGCAGGTGGCCGCCGAGATCGGCCTCGGCTACGTGCGCGCACCCAGCGTCGGCGTGCATCCGCGCTTCGTCGCGATGCTGCGCGAACTGGTGCAGGAGCGCCTCGACCCGGCGCTGCCAAAGGCGGCCGTGGGCCGGTTTGGGCCGAGCCACGACACCTGCCCGGTGGACTGCTGCCTGCCGGGCACGGGCCGCCCGAGCCCGTGGGAGCCCGGGGCCGCCGACGGCGGGCGTCCCGGCAGGCCGGCCCGCAGCTAACGCGCCGCCTCCCCCGGAACGG
>JANXXF010000500.1 GCA_025350775.1 Actinomycetes bacterium | reverse complement strand
GCTGGAGTGGCGCTACGGCGACCAGCTCGACTGGCGGCTGGTGATGATCGGTCTGACCGAGAGCGCCGGCCAGTACGCCGGGCGCGGGTACACGCCGCTGAAGTCGGCGCAGGGTCACACGTCGTTTCGTCGGTTCGGAATGCCGCTCTCGCCGCGGCCGCGGCCGCGGCTCTACGCGACCGCGCGAGCGTGCCGGGCCGTGGTCGCTGCTCGGCTGCTCGAGCCGGGGAGCGACTGGCACATGTTCCGCACGCTGCAGTTCGCCTGGCTCACGACCGTGGCCATGCTCGACGAGGACTCGGCTCTGCCCGAGGTGCTGTCGAATGCCCGCGGGGTGGACGCCGACGCGATCGTGCGCCTGCTCGACTCGCCGGAGGTGACCGAGGCCTACGAGCGTGACCGGGCCGAGGCGCGCAGCGCCGAAGGCTCCGCCGCCGAGCTGCAGGGCAAGACTGCGCAAACCGACGGGCCGGTGCGTTTCACGGCGCCATCGCTCGTCTTCGAGCGGGACGGTGTGCGCCTGGTCGCCGGCGGCTTCCAGCCCGTGCAGGCCTACGACCTGGTGATCGCGAATCTCGATCCGTCGCTGGAGCGGCGTGGCGTGCCAGAGTCTCCGGAGCCCCTGCTCGACTTCTTCAGGGATGGCCTGACCACGCAGGAGGTCGCCGAGCTGCTCGTTCGTGGGAACGGCGTGCCGGACAGGATCGCCGCCGAGCGGGCACTGCTCGAGCTCGCCTGGGCCGGCACGGCAACCCGCACTCCCGTCGGCGACGATGCGATCTGGCGACACGCCTGACCTTTCCCCTCGTGTCAGACGACCTTTAGCGGGCGGTCTGGCCGCCGTCGACGAGGAGCTCGGTCCCGGTCGTGCCGGCGGACTCGCTGCAGGCGAGGAAGAGCGCAGCGTTGGCCATGTCGGCGAGCGTTGCGAGCTTCCCGGTCGGGATCGTTCGCAGGAACGCGTCAAGTGCCGCCTGCGGGTCGGGCTCTGCCGAGAACACCGAGCGCAGCAGCGGGTCGTCGATACCGCCGTGGCAGATGCAGTTGACGCGAATCGCCTCGTGCGCGTGGTCGAGCGCCATCGTCTTGCTGAGCTGGCGCACCGCTCCCTTCGTTGCCGTGTACGCGGCCAGGCCGGCGAAGCCGATGAAGGCGAGCGACGAGGCGAGGTTGACGATCGACCCGCCGCCACGCGCCCGCATCACCGGAATCGCGAGCCGCGAGAGCAGGAACACCGGCTTGACGTTCGCCGCGAAGATCGCGTCCCAGTCGGCCTCGCTCGTCGCCTCGATGCTGCCCTTCACCAGGATCGCCGTGTTGTTGTAGAGGACGTCGATGCCGCCTGCCTGCGCGACGGCGAAGTCGACGACCGCGCGGCAGCCGCGGTCGGTCCGCACGTCAGCACCAATCGCATGGGCGATCCCGCCCGTCGCGCGGATGTGAGCTGCAGTTCGCTCGGCCTCGACGGAATCGACATCGACGCAGATCACGACGGCTCCCTCTTCGGCAAAGCGCAGGGCCGTCGCGCTCCCGATCCCCTCCTGCGTCTCGCTGATGACAGCGACCTTCCCGGACAGGCGACCCACTGGCTGCTCCTCTCGATCGTGGTAGCGCGATCGTAGTCTGCGTCACCGACAAAAGGTAAGCGGAGGGGCAAGCCCTCCATCACACCGGGTGGGGAGCCGTCGGCGATCCATCGCAGGACTACAACCTGCGGAGCATTCAGAGAGACCCCAGAGTCAGGCATGGGCGATTGATATCGCCCCCGGACGCGCTGGCGCTATTTCTGCGGCACGTGGGCTTCGCTGAGGTGGCTCAGGATCGGGCTCCCGGGCGTGACGGGGGCTTCAGCTTCGGGGTGAAACGTGATTGGATATCTTGTGAAGATGAGTAACATCGACACCACGTATCGCCTGGCCGTGTTCAGCCGTAACTACAGGGAGCACCTCGAAGCAGCGCGGGCAATCGGGGGCCGCGAGCCGAGCGAGCCGGTCGTTCTGCGGGGAAACAAGAAATGGTCGGCAGCAGAGCAGGAACTCGGCCGGGTCGGCGCGATGCCGATCTACTTTTCTCCCGTGGGAAGCGAGGGGCAGGTCGAGTACGTTGCCGAACTTTGCGGCATCTTGTTCGACCCGGAACAAGGGAGTCCTGAGGCCAACGACTGGCTGGCCCGAGCGGCCCGGTCTACCGTGGACGAGGGCTTGTGGAACCCGCCCGCGAAGATGCTCTATGCGATCCGCGGCTG
>JANXXF010000439.1 GCA_025350775.1 Actinomycetes bacterium | reverse complement strand
CTACATCCACGAGCTGGAGCCGGCAGAGATCGCCGCGCGGCTCGGCAAGAATTCGAACGCGATCCACCAGGCGGTCTCGCGCTGCCACACCATTCACATCCCGAGGATCATCCCGGACTGGAAGGCCCATGCCTGAGACCGTCGACACCCTGTTCGCGCGCTTCCGGCAACGCTGCGCCGAGGGCGGGCAGCCGTCCGTGCGCGAGTGGCTCGAGCGGGCCGACCGCCTGGGCGGGGACGCGCGGCCGGAGCTGGCGCGGCGGATCGACGCGTTCCTCACCGCCGAGCCGCTGAGCGCCACCGCCGAGCCGCCCGTCGAGCCTCCCGCGGAGGCGCTGGCCGAGGTGGAGCGGATCATCGCGGCGGCTGGCTTCCCGGCGCCACCCGCGCGGCCGCTGATCGACCTGCGCGTGGCGCGTGGCCTGCGCCGGCAGGAGGTCGTGGCGGCGCTGGTGGACGCGCTCTCGCTGAAGCGCGACCTGGCCGCGAGGGTCGCTGCCTACTACCACGAGCTGGAGGCGGGCCTGCTCGACCCGGCGCGCGTGAGCAGGCGCGTCTGGGCTGCCCTGGCGGCAGTGCTCGGGGTCGACGAGGCGGGGCTGCGGTCGCCGTCGCCGCCGTTGCCGGCGTTCGCTGCCCAGGCGTACCTACGGGCCCCTGCTGTTCGACGCCTCGAGGATGCCGACGTGGCCTCGCTCGGCGGCCCGGCTGCTGCCGGCGAGGGCGCCGCCGACGAGGTCGACCGCCTCTTCACGGGCGGGCCATGAGCGACCCCGTTGGCGCCGTCCCGGAGGACGCCTACGTCGATCCGCGAGCGGCGGCCGTGCTGCGCCGCTACGAGGCGGCGTTCGCTGGCGGGGCGGGCAGCCGTGGCAGGGCCGGTGCGGCCGTCGCGGGGCTGCCGATCCCGGTCGAGCGCATCGCCGAGGACCTGCTCGGCCTCGAGGTGCGCGAGTCGGACGCGCTTGGCGAGGCGTCGGGCCTGCTGGTGCCGCGTGAGCGCCGGGTGTGGCTCGCCGGCGACGAGCCCGCGCCGCGCAAGCGCTTCACGCTCGCCCACGAGATCGGGCACTGGGTGTGTCAGTGCCGCGAGGGGCGCACGCAGGTCGCCGACGTCCTCTGCCGCGAGGTCGACCTCTCCACCGACACGGTCACGCGCGCGCTCGAGCGTGAGGCAAACATCTTCGCGGCGGAGCTGCTGATGCCGCGCGCCGCGGTGCGCGCGGTGTGGGAGCGGGAGCAGGATGTGGCCGCCGCGGCCGCGCGCTTCGCGGTGTCGGACGTGGCGATGGGCTGGCGGCTGTACGCGCTCGGGCACGTCGCGTACAAGCCGGTGTAAGGCGGCGCCCGTCTGGCTGCGACACTGTTGGTGCAGATGAAATTCGTCCATGCAGCCGACATCCACCTCGACAGCCCGCTCAGGGGACTCGAACGGTACGAGGGCGCGCCGGTCGCCGAGATCCGGGGCGCGACTCGCCGTGCACTCGAGAACCTCGTCGATCTCTGCCTCGATGAGACGGCGGCATTTCTCGTCATCGCTGGCGATGTGTACGACGGCGACTGGAAGGATCACAACACCGGGCTGTTCTTTACCGCCCAGATGCGTCGGCTGCGAGAGGCAGAGATCCCGGTCATCCTTATCCGCGGCAATCACGATGCTGCGAGCCTCATCACCCGTGGGCTCACGCTGCCGGAGAACGTCATCGAACTCCGGCACGATCGCCCCGACTCGCGGGAGCTCCCTGGGCTGGGTGTCGTCGTGCACGGGCAGAGCTTCGCTACGCGGGATATGCGCGACGATCTCTCCGCCGCCTACCCTCAGCCGTTCGAGGGTCTCGTGAATATCGGGCTGCTTCACACGTGTGCGGGCGGGCGCGAGGGGCACGAGTCGTACGCCCCCTGCAGCATTGACGCCCTCGCTGCACACGGCTACGACTACTGGGCGCTTGGTCACGTCCATCAGCGCGAGGAGCTTCGCAGCGACCCCTGGATCCTGTTCCCCGGCAACCTCCAGGGGAGGCACGCACGCGAGACCGGAGCGAAGGGCGCGTCCGTTGTCACGATCGTCGACGGCAGGCTCGAGCGGCCGGTTCATCGTGACCTCGACGTCGTCCGTTGGGCGGTGAGCAAGATCGATGTCGCTGAGGCCACGGGGCTTCACGACGTGGTCGGCAGAGCAGGCGAAGCCGTCCGCGATCAGGTGGGCCTCGCAGGCGAGAGGCCGCTCGCGTTGCGTATCCAGATCGTCGGGCAGAGTCCCGTGCACCGCGAGCTCGCCAGCGGTCGGGAGCGGCTCCTGGCGGAGATCCGCCAGGTCGTGACGGACGAGAGCGGCGAGAGTGCCTGGCTCGAGAAGCTGGAGCTGCGCACTACGGCGCCGGGCAACGCGCTTCCCGACGACGGCGGCGTAGCCGCGTCGATCCTCGGCTACGTCACTGCCGCGCGTAAGGACGCCGAGGCGGCAGCGGCTCTTCACTCCACGCTCGACGAGCTCCTGCGGAAGCTTCCGGCCGAGCTGCGCGCCGAGCTCGGCGACCCGGCTACCCTCGCCACGCTTGCAGCCGAGGCCGGGGAGCTCCTCTCCGACCGGCTCCTCGCGGTGGACGGCGACGCGTGAGGATCTCGCGCCTCGACCTGCTCGCGTTTGGCCCGTTTACCGATCGCACGATCGACTTCGGCGACGAGCCTGCCCTCCACATCATCCTCGGTCGCAACGAGGCGGGGAAGAGCTCTGCCCTGCGTGCCATCGGCGATCTGCTCTACGGGATTCCCGTGCGCACGACCGACGACTTCCGGCATCAGATGAAGGAGATGCGGATCGGGGCCGCCCTGGTCGGCGCGGTGGACAGTGGCTCGCTCGAGATCGTGCGCCGCAAGGGCTCGGGCGTGACACTGCTCGCGCCGGGTGGCGAGCCTATCGACGAGGCTGTCCTCGGGCGACTCCTCGGCGGCGTCGATCGTCGGCTCTTCGAGGCGCAGTTCGGCCTCTCGCACAGCCGGCTCGTACAGGGCGGCGAAGACCTCCTTGCCGGCCGGGGCAATCTCGGGCAGGCGCTCTTCGGCGCGGGCACCGGGTCCACCGGAGTCACCCGCTTGCTCGCCGAGCTCCAGGCGGAAGCTGATGCCCTCTTCCGGCCCCGCGGAAGCACGCAGGCGGTGAACGCTGCCATCGGGAAAATCGAGGACGCACGGCGTCGCCAGCGCGAAGCCTCGCTCCGCCCCACCGAGTGGAAGCAGGTGTCGAAGGAGCACGACGATGCCCGGGCGGCGCGACAGCAGCTCGACGCCGAGCTCGACGCGCTCCGTCTCACCGAGGCGAGACTCGACCGGCTCAAGGGTGTCTTTCCGCTGCTCCATCAGCGCTCCCCCTTGCTGGTGGAACGGCAGTTGCTCGGGCTTGAGACTTTGGTCACGGAGGATGACGCAGCTGCCAGGGCGAAAGCGTCCGGTGCTCTCGAGACGGCACTCGTCGCACAGACGGAGCACAAGGCAAAGGTCGCTGCGCTCGAGAAGAAGCGCGCGGAGCTCGCTGTCCCGACCGGACTTCGCGAGCACGGTGCGGAGATCGCGCTGCTCCAGGAGAGGCTTGGCGGCTACCTGGAGGCTGGCGTTGACCTCCCCGTCAAGGTCGGCGAGCTGCGCACCCTCGAGCGTGCCGCGCAGGATCTTGCACGCTCCTTGTTCGGCGAGACGGATCTCGAGAGCGTGGCGGCGCGGCGCCTGCACCCGAAGACGCACGCCCGAATTGTCGAGCTCGGGCTGATCGACTCCGCAATCGCCGCGCGCCGGCGCGCAGCGGAGGAGGCGCTCGCGAGCACTGTGGGGGAGCTCACGAGGGTGGAGGAAGACATCCTCACGGCCCCACAACCCGAGGATGTGTCTGCGCTTTCGTTTGCGCTCGACGCGGCGCGAGCTGCCGGTGATGTCGAGGTGCGCCTGGGGGTTCAGGAGGAGACCGTAGCTGGGCTCGACGCGAAGGCGGCTGCCGCGATCTCGGCGCTCGGGTTGGGCAGCGCCGATCTGGCGGCTGTCGAGGCCTTGCAGGTTCCGCTTCGCGAGACGGTGGCCCGCTTCGAGCTCGAGTGGGGAGCAGCGCTAGAGAAGCGCGGGCTCGCTGCGCAGCGCAGCGACGCGGAGGCCGCTCGGCTCGTGGAGATCGACAGAAGGATCGCCGCTCTTCAGGCCGGTTCCGAGCTGCCCGACGAGGCCGCTCTCGCCACCGCCCGCGACCGGCGCGAGCGCGGCTGGCGGCTTGTCCGCAGCGCCTGGCTCGAAGGTAGTCGCAACGCAGCAGTAGAGGCCGAATACGGTGGAGCCCTGCCGCTCGAGACCGCGTACGAGGGCTCCGTCCAAAGTGCAGATACTGTCGCCGACCGGCGACAGGTGGAGGCGGAGCGCGTCGGGCAGCTCTCCAGTCTCGCGGGCGACCGCACGGATGCTGTCGGGGCGCTCGGGGAAGCGGATGCCGACGTGGTGGCAGCCGACCAGGAGCTAGTGCGGCTGGGCGAGGAGTGGGCTGCGCTGTGGACGCCCGTCGGAGTGGCCGCGCTTCCTCCGGCGGAGATGCGGGCCTGGCAGACAGAGCATCGGTTGATCGTCGGAATGGCGGAGCAGCGGCGGACCCAGAATGGGGGGTTCGAACTGATTCGTGCCACGAGAGAGGGACACCGTGCCGCGCTCCTGATGGCTCTCGGCGAGGACGACGGGGTGAGCGCCCAGGACACCCTTTCACGGCTTGTTGAGCGGTCAGCAGTGCGGGTCAACGCTGGGGACGAGGCGCGCCGGGTGCTCGAAGGCCAACTCCAAAAGGCCGAGGAACTCCGGCTCGCGCGAGCCCGTGACGAGCAGAAGGTCGAGGGTGCCGAGAAGGAGCGCTCCGAGTGGACGGGTAACTGGGTAGCGGCGATCGCCGATCTTGGCCTGAGCGGAGGTGAGTCGCCGGCCCAGGCGCAGGCGACGCTCGCCAGAGTCGTTGAGCTCTTCGGCCAGATCGACGAGGCCGTAACGCTGCGAGGCCGTATCACCGGTATGGAGGGGCGCCGCGAGCAGTTTGCTCAGGCGGCGACCGAGCTCGCACAGGGGCTCGTACCGGAGCTATCCCAGCGGCCGGTCGAGGACATCGTCCCGGCTCTGGGAAAGCTTGCGATCAGCGCGGCGGCAGCGGCCGAGCTCGACGAACAGATCGCTGAGGTGAGAGAGGCGCTCAAGGCCGCCGAGGTTGACGGCGGGCGTGCCGCTTCTACGCTCGAGGTTCTCGTCGCGAGGGCGAGCTGCAAGGATCTCGATGCGCTCGTCGCCCTTGAGCGGGAGTCCGCCGACGCCCGACGGCTCGATACGGAGATCCTGGCGCTCGAGTCGCAGGCGGTAAGTGCCGGCGCACGGCCGATCCTCGAGCTGCTGGAGGAGGCCGACGCAACCTCGCTCGACGCGGTTCTGATCGCATTGCCTAAGGCCGCACGCGATATCGCCGAGCTCGCGGAGCAGTCGAAGCAGCTTTCGGTGCGGATCGGGCAGCTCGACATCCTGCTTGCCCAGATGGATGGGAGCAGCAAGGCTGCGGATGCCGCCGAGACTGCCGAGGAGGCCATCGCCTCCGTGTCCCGCGACGCGGAGGAGTACATCCGGCTGAAGCTGGCCGCGGTGCTTCTCGGCTCTGCCGTGGACCGCTATCGCGAAGAGACCCAGGGGCCGCTCATCCGCCGGGTCGCGGAGATCTTTCCGGCTCTCACGGCAGGCTCGTTCGCGGCCGTTGCCATCGACTACGACGCCAAGGGGCAGCCAATCCTTGTCGGTGTCCGTGCCGACGGTGAGCGGGTGGGCGTCGACGGGCTCAGCGACGGCACGCGAGACCAGCTCTACCTGGCACTTCGCGTCGCGAGTCTCGAGCTTCACGCAGCTGCCGCCGACCCCCTCCCGCTCGTCGCCGACGACCTCTTCATCAACTTCGACGAGGAGCGCTCGGCGGCCGGGCTCGAAATGCTCTCCCGGTTGGCCATGCAGATGCAGGTGATGTTCTTCACCCATCACAAGCACCTTGTCGAGATTGCCGAGGCCCTCGAAGCTGCCGCACCAACAGGGCGTCTTCGCGTCCACGAGCTCGATGCCGCCTGACCGGGGTCTCTGGTCGCGGCGTCGACCGAGCTGCTCCCTGCCTCCGCCGCCACTACCCTTCACCGCATGACCGCCCACGCTCAGCCCCTGCACCTGGCCGATCTCCTCGCCGATCCGC
>JANXXF010000045.1 GCA_025350775.1 Actinomycetes bacterium | reverse complement strand
CGAGCTTGTCGAGCGTGCCGCCGGTGTGGCCGAGGCCGCGGCCGCTCATCTTGCCGATGGGGACGCCGCAGGCGGCGACGATCGGGCCGACAGCGAGCGTGGTCTTGTCCCCCACCCCACCGGTCGAGTGCTTGTCGACCGCCTTGCGGCCGAGCGCAGCGTGGAGGTCGAGCGTATCGCCGCTGCGCACCATCGCAGCGGTCAGCGCGAAGGTCTCACGCGGGGACATTCCCTGGAAGTACACGGCCATCAGGAACGCGGCCATCTGGTAGTCGGGCACCTCGCCGCGCGCGTAGCTGAGGATCAGCTCGGAGAGCTCCTCGCTGCCGAGCTCCTCGCCGTCCCGCTTGCGCTCGATGAGCTCGACCGTCCTGATCACACCGGGGATTGTGACTGCCGCAGCCTCACCCCGCACGCGGGGATACTGGCCCGGTGCTCCGTCGAGGCTCCCCCGCGCCCCTCTGGCTGCTCTGCCTGGCCGGCTTCCTGATCGTCGCGGACGCCCGTGTCGTCACCCCGATCCTGCCCGCGATCGCCCGCGACTTCGGTACGACGACCGGCACTGCGGGCCTGATCGCAACCTCGTACCTGGCCGCCTACGCCGTGTTCCAGCTCGCCTACGGCCCCTTCGGCGACCGCCTCGGCAAGGTGCGCGTCATCCGCTACACGCTCGTCGTCTTCACCGTCGGTACCGGCCTCTGTGCGGCCATGCCCGACCTCCCGAGCCTGGTTGCGATGCGGGCGATCACCGGCGTCAGCGGTGCCGCCGTGGTGCCGATGGCCCTGGCCTACCTCGGCGACACGATCGCGTACGAGCGCCGCCAGCAGGCGATCTCGCTCTTCCTCTCGTCACTCGTGGCAGGAGTTGCGATCAGCCAGGTGCTGGGCGGTCTGCTCGCCCAGGTGGCGTCGTGGCGCAGCGTCTTCATCGTGCTCGCCGTGGGCGCGGCGGTGCCGGCACTGCTGTTCCAGCGGGCGGGCGTCGACGCGCCGAGCCCCGGGCCGCGGCGCAGCCATCTGCGCGGCTACACCGAAATCGTCGCACGGGCACCGGCGTTCTACGCCGTCTGCGTGCTCGAAGGAGCCCTGTTCTGGGGCGCGAGCGCCTACCTCGGCGCGCTGATCGTGGACGAGCGCGGCTCGAGCTACGTGGTGGCCGGCCTGCTGCTCGGCGTGATGGGCTTCGCCTCGGTCGCGACGGCTCGGCTCCAGGGCCGCCGCACGGGCAGTGGCAGAGAGCGCCAGCGCTTCGTGCGTGGCGCGACGGTGTACGGCGTGGGCACCGTGATGGTCGCCACGCTCGGCCACATCGGCGGGATCTGGCCGCTCTGGTTCGCGATCGCTGCGGCGCTGTTCGGTATCGGCTTCACCTCGGCGCACGCCACCCTGCAGACCACCGCCACCGAGATCGCGCCGGAGGCACGCGGTACGGGGCTGTCGCTCTTCTCGTTCTCGCTCAACGTCGGTGGCGCGGCCGGCAGCGCCGCCGCGGGGGTGCTGATCGACGGTCCGGGCTACGCGACGATGTGGGCGATCACTGCCGTCGGCGTGCTGATGCTCACGCTCGTCGGGCCGCGCGTGCTGGCGCGACGGGCCGAGGTGGCCGCTACGCCGTGACGATCGGCGTGCCGGGCAGGGCCTTGCCCGGTGCCGCGGTGCCGCCGAGCCAGGCGCTCACCGTCGCGCCGACGTCGGCGAACTCGCCCATGTGGATCTTGCCGGCAGCATTGCGCCCCTCGACGTAGGCGAGCAGCAGCCCGTGCTCGCGCGAGTGGTCGGTGGATGGCGTCGTCGGATCGCAGCCGTGGTCGGACGTGATCACGAGCAGGTCGCCGGGCCGCAGCGCGTCGAGGATGTCGGGGAGACGCCGGTCGAAGTCCTGCAGGCAGCGGTGGAAATTGACGGGGTCGTTGCGATGTCCCCAGAGCATGTCCGTCTCGACGAGGTTGGCGAAGATCAGGCCGGCATCGACCTCGCGCAGCAGCCGCTCGATGGTGACAATGCCCTCGACGTTCGACTTCGTGGGGAACGACTCGTCGACATCGCTGCCCGCGAAGATGTCCGAGATCTTGCCGACGCCGTAGACCCGGTGGCCCGCGTCGCGGCTGCGTGACAGGTGATTCGGACGCGGCGGCACGAGCGAGAAGTCGTGGCGGTTGGTGGTGCGCTCGTACGAGCCGGTCGAGCCCTTGAACGGCCGCGCGATGACCCGGCCGACGGCATGCTTGCCGACGAGCAGCTCGCGGGCGATACGGCAGCCCTCGTACAGCTCCTCCAGCGGCACGATGTCCTCGTGCGCAGCGATCTGAAACACCGAGTCGGCCGACGTGTAGACGATCCACTTGCCCGTCTTGCGATGCTCGTCGCCGAGCGCCTGGATGATGTCGGTGCCCGAGGCAGGAGTGTTGCCGAGCACGCCGCGGCCGGTGCGGTTCGCGAACGGGTCGATGACGTCGTCCGGGAAGCCGAACGGATACGTCGGAAACGCGACGGGGTTGACGATGCCCATCAGCTCCCAGTGACCGGTCGTCGTGTCCTTGCCCTTCGAGCGGGCCAGCAGCCGGCCGGCGACGGCGGGCGCGCCCGGCTGCGGCGGGCAGCCAACGAGCTGCTCGACGTTGCCGAGGCCGAGCGCCTCCATCATCGGCAGGTCGAGTCCGCCAACGGCGCGCGCGACGTTGCCGAGCGTGTCCGAGCCCTCGTCGCCGTAGTCGGCGGCGTCTGGCAGGGCGCCGACGCCGACGGCATCGAGAACAATCACGCACACGCGGGTCATGGGGCTATCCTAACGACGTGCACCAGTTCCTCGGGATCCTGGGTCTCCTGGGCTTCGGCATCGCCATCATCGGCGCTGCCGCAGGCTCCACGTGGCTCATCGTGAAGCTGTTCCCCGCTCCCGAGGACCGTGAAGCAATGCGGCTCGAGGAAGAGCGGAAGCAGCAGGCGAGCGCTCCGCCGGCCACCGGCTAGGCGCCATCCCCTCCGTCACGGGCTCACCGGTCACCGTCCGCCCCGTCCGTAGTGACGAGTGGGCGCTGCTGCGTGCGCTTCGGCTGCGCGCCCTCGCTGAGTCGCCCGACGCGTTCCGGTTGGCCTACTCGGAGGAGCTGGACACGCCGGAGGACGTCTGGCGCGCCCGCGCCGACAGCGACGCCGACGGGGGCGGCGCGTGTTTCGTGGCGGAGGCGGCGCGCGGCACGCTGGTCGGCATGCTGGTCGGGCTGCAGCTGCCCGGGCAGGCGGAGCCGCTGCTGGCGGGCCTGTGGGTCGCGCCGGAGGCGCGGCGGCAGGGCGTGGCGCGTCGGCTCGTCGGCGAGGCAGTCGGCTGGGCGAGGGCCGCGGGTGCCGCGCAGCTGTCGCTCTGGGCCTGCGAGTCCAGCCTGGAGGCGCGTGCGCTGTTCGCCGGTCTCGGCTTCGTGCCGACGGGCGAGCGACTGGTGCCGCCACCCGACATCGACCGCGACGAGGACGACGTTCGCCCCGAACTCGAGCTGGCGCTGGGCCTCTAGATCGAGCTGCTGGCTGCGCGGAGGGCGTCGCTGAGCGACATGTAGGGCATGCCGTGCGCGTCGGCGACAGCCTCGTACGTCACGTTGCCGCCGAGCACGTTGACGCCCCGCGCCAGCGCTGCGTCGTGGGCGATCGCCGCGGCAAGGCCGTGTGCGGCGATGGCCTCGACGTACGGGAGCGTGACGTTCGTGAGCGCGATGGTCGAGGTGATCGGCACGGCGCCGGGCATGTTGGCGACGCAGTAGTGGGTGACGCCGTCGACGACGTAGGTCGGGTCGCTGTGCGTGGTCGCGTGGGAGGTCTCGGCGCAGCCGCCCTGGTCGATCGCTACGTCCGCGAAGACGGCGCCTTCCTTCATGTGCCGCACCATGTCGCGGGTGAGGAGCTTGGGCGCCTTCGCGCCCGGGATCAGGACGGCGCCGATCACGAGATCGGCCTCGGCGACCGACTCCTCGAGCTGCAGGCCCGACGACATCAACAGGCTGACGTTGCCCATCCGGCCGCCCAACACCTCTTCGAGATGGCGCATCCGGTCGACCGACCGCTCGAGGATCGTGACGCTGGCGCCGAGGCCGAGCGCGACGATCGCGGAGTTGTAGCCAACCATGCCGCCGCCGATGATCACCACCTTGCCCTGCGCGACTCCGGGCACCCCGCCCAGCAGGAGCCCGCGGCCGCCCTTTGGCCGTTCGAGCAGCGTCGCCCCGGCCTGCGCGGCAAGCCGGCCGGCGATCTCGCTCATCGGCGCGAGCAGCGGCAGGCGGCCGCCGCTGTCCTCGACCGTCTCGTACGCCACGCACGCGGCGCCGCTCGCGGCGAGCGCGGCTGTCAGCGCGGCATCGGCGGCAAGATGCAGATAGGTGAAGAGGACGAGGCCCTCGTGCAGACGCGGCACCTCGGTCGCGAGCGGCTCCTTGACCTTGAGCAGCAACTCGGCCTGCTGCCAGGCTTCGTCGATCGTGACGATGCGGGCGCCGACGGCCGCGTACGCCTCGTCGGGGAAGCGGGAGCCGAGGCCGGCGCCCGCCTCGACGAGCACGTCGTGGCCTCGCCGTACGAGCTCGCTCGCGCCGGCCGGGGTCAGGGCGACGCGGTACTCGTCGCTCTTGATCTCCTTGACGACGGCGATTCTCATCGGGCGGAAACGCTACCTGTCAAGGCGCTGCGGTCGCGGAGATAGAGCAGAAGGCCGGCGAGCGTCTTCAGATCCTCGATTTCGCCAAGCCGGGCAGCGACCTCGGCGAGCGGCCAGCGCACCACCTCGAGGTCCTCGTCAGGGTCGGGCTCCGTCCAGCGCGCGCCCGGTTCGACGTCCTCGGCGTAGTAGAGCCACATCAGCTCGCGGCAGAACCCCGGCGTCGTCCAGAACGTCGTGGCATGTGTCCAGGCCCCGCCCACCAGGCCGGTCTCCTCGGCCAGCTCACGGCGGCCGCACAGCAGCGGCTCCTCGCTGGGCTTGAGCCCGCCGGCGGGCAGCTCGAGCAGCCAGCGCCGCGTGGCCTCGCGCAGCTGCCGGACGAGCACGACGTTGCCGTCGCGGTCGACGGGCACGATCGCGACGGCGCCAGGGTGGCCGATGATCTCGCGCTCGTTCGGGCCCCACTGCTCGACCGTCAGGTCGATGATGTGCCCCGAGAACAGCAGCTCTGACGAGTCGGGGCGCGGGCCGCCGTCGGCCGGGGCGGGGCTGCCGGGGTATGGCGGCGGGGCGGACGGTGTCG
Source organism: Actinomycetes bacterium (assembly GCA_025350775.1). Taxonomy (GTDB): domain Bacteria; phylum Actinomycetota; class Thermoleophilia; order Gaiellales; family Gaiellaceae; genus CANFDS01. The sequence goes on along the minus strand of JANXXF010000045.1, from coordinate 5,648 downwards.
CCTGCACGCTGACGTCGGGCTGCGAGCGGCCGCCCGGTGACACGGCGTCAGCGCTCACCCGACGAGTTCCCGGGCCAGCCGGCCGGCGGCGTAGGCAGCGGCGAAGAAGTCGGGATCGTCGTCCGGCCCGCGGCCCATGTGCGCCAGTGGCAGCCCCGCGCAGGCTGCGGCCCAGCCGGTCGTGTCCACCTCGCGCAACGTGGCCCGGCCCGGCAGTGTCGCCGGGTGCGGCGCCCCGGCCGGCCAGGCGACGAGGGTATTGCCGAGGCTCAGCGTCAGGGCCGAGCGCGTGTGGTGCGAGAGCCCCCGATGGCGCTCACGCGGGTCGGCGCCCGAGACGCGCGCGGCAACGATGGCGCGGCCGCCGAGCGCCACGGTGGCGTTGGCTGCCTCGGCGACAGCGAGGCCGCCATGCCCGAAGCGGCTGCCCGTACCGACCATGCCGGGCCCGATGCCACAGACGATGACAGCAAAGCCCTGCGCTGCGACCCAGGCGAGCGCCGACGCCAGCGACACCGCCTGCCGGTCCCCACCGATGCACGGTGCGACCGCGACCACGGCCTCGAGCAGGCCGCGCGCCCGCAGCGCCCGCACCGCGTCGGAGAGCGCCACCGGCAGCGCTCCCCCGCCGAGCTGGACGTACGCCACGCGGAGCCCGTCCCCCAGGCCAGCGCAGACCGGCACCAGCTGGGAGTGCAGCGAGCAGCACACCACCGGCAGCCCGGCGAGTGGCGCGGCCGGCGCGTCGCCCTCCTCGTAGGGCCCGCCGGGCTCGTCCTCCCCGATGTGGCGTACGGCCGCCTGGAGCGGCGTGTACGGCAGCGTCATCACGTGGGCACCGGGGTCGGGGACGAGCCCGAGTCCACGCGTGAGGTTGACGACAAGCACGTCGAACCCGCCCGAGCCAAGCCAGAGCTGGCCTGCCTGCACATTGACGACGACCTCGTCGCCGACCGCGACCGGCCCCGTGAGCTGCGGGTACGCGATGCAGGCGGCGCCGTCGACGGTGAGGCGCACGAGCCCGGGCAGGCGCTCGGCAACTGAGGTGACACGGCCGCGATGGAAGGTCGCGGCCACTCAGTCGCCCTCGCGGGCGATATCCACCAGGGCGAGCGTGACCTCGACCATCCCCTCGAGGTCGGCGACAGCGATGTGCTCGGTCGGGGAGTGGATGTCGGCCATGCCGTTGGCGAGGTTCACGCACTGGCGGCCGCGCTGGTTGAAGGCGTTCGCATCGGCGCCGCCGCCAGTGAGGGCGAGGTGCGGCAGGTAGCCCGCGCGTGTGAGGGCGGCCTCCGCCAGGCGGATCGCGGGGACGTCGCGCGCGAAGCGATAGCCGGGCGCCGTCTGTTGGACGTGCACGTCGAGCGTGCACTCCACCGCATTGGCCGCGAACGCAGCAGCGTCTACGACCTCCTGGACGAGTGCCGCCAGCTTGGCGGCGTCGTGCGAGCGGACGTCGACCGAGACGGAGCAGCGCTCCGGCACGACGTTGCGAGCCGTCCCGCCGGCGATCAGGCCGACACTGGCCGTGGTCTCCTCGTCGAGGCGGCCGATCCGGAGTTCGGCGATCGTGCGCGCTGCCGCGGCTATCGCCGACCGACCGTCCTCCGGCGCGATGCCCGCATGCGCGGCTTGCCCGTGGAACGTGAGGTCGACGGCGCCCTGGTGCGGCGCGCCCAGGATGATCTCGCCGATCGGCCCGATCTGGTCGTAGACGAAACCGACGGTCGCCACGATCGGGTCGAGGTCGAGTTCGCGTGCGCCGCCGAGCGAGATCTCCTCCTGCAGCGTGAACAGCAACTCGATGCCGGCGTGCGGCCGCTCCTCGACCACGATGCGCCGCACCGCCTCGAGCATCGCGGCGATCGCCGCCTTGTTGTCGGCGCCGAGGATCGTGCCGCCCGCGTTGCGCACGTAGCCGTCGGCGACGACCGGCTGCAGCGGCCCGGCGGGCGGCACCGTGTCGAGGTGCGCGCACAGGAAGATGGGCGTGCCGGGCATTGTGGCGGGAAGCCTGCACACGAGATTGCCGCAGTTGGAGCCGACCCGACTGCCTGCGTCGTCCTCGCTGACGGTGAGGCCGAGCTCCCGCAGGTAGCGGGCGACGGCGTCGGCCGCGTCGCGCTCTTTCCCGCTCGGGCTAGCGATCGCGGCGAGCTCGACGAAGAGGTCGACGACTTCGCTCAGCGCGGCGCCCCGGGGAGGACGTCACGGCGCGCGGGGATCTCGAACCTCGGCGTCCTGCCGGCATACGCCTCCGCCGGCTCTGTCGTCGCGACTGCGACCGAGGCGCCGTGCCGCGCTGCCGCCTCCGAAACCGGGTAGATGACCCCACCGGTCTCCGGGCGGGCACCGACCATCAGCAGCAGGCAGGGCCCGCTGCCGGCGCCGACGAACACGTGCTCCGTCCACGACGGGCAGTGCACGAAGTCCCAGGCCCGCAGGTGGCGCTCCTCGCCGTCGATCACGACGATGCACTCGCCCGACAGCACGAGGAAGTCCTCCTGGGCGCTCTCGCCGTGGTACTTGCAGTTCGGCTGGCCGGGCTCGAGCACGTGGAGGTTGATGCCGGCCTCCTTGAAGCGCGCATCGCCTGCGCCCTCGAACGTGCACCAGTCGCCGTACTCCTCGAGGCGGCGCCACACGGTGTCGGCGGCGTTGACGACGAACCAGCCCTCGCCCTCGGGCGCCACCCCGTGCTCGGCCGGGGTCAGCCTCGCCTGTGCGGGCACGGGCCGCTCCATCGGGGCCTACCCTGCCGCGATCGACGCCGCGTGGCCGCGCGAGCGCGCCCGCATCAGCGCGGCCCCGACGAAGTCGCGGAACAGCGGCGCCGGCCGTGTCGGCCGCGACTTGAACTCGGGATGGAACTGGCTGGCGACGAACCACGGGTGGTCGGGCAACTCGACGATCTCGACGAGGCGCCCTTCCTGGAACGTCCCGGAGATGACGAGGCCGGCTTCGACGAGCCGCGACCGGAAGTAGTTGTTTACCTCGTAGCGGTGACGGTGTCGCTCGTGGACGACGGCCTCGCCGTAGGCCGCTCGCGCCAAGGTGCCGTCGCTCAGCTCGATCGCCTGGGCGCCGAGGCGCATCGTCCCGCCGAGGTCCTCGACCTCCTTCTGCTCGGGCAGCAGGTCGATCACCGGATACGGTGTCTCGGGATCCATCTCGGTGGAGTTCGCGCCGTCCAGGCCACAGACGTTGCGTGCGAACTCCGACACGGCGACATGCATGCCGAGGCAGATGCCGAGGTAGGGGATGCCATGCTCGCGCGCGATGCGGCAGGCGAGGATCTTGCCCTCCCAGCCGCGCGAGCCGAAGCCGCCGGGCACGAGCACGCCGTGCACCGACGCGAGCTCGGCCTGGGCCTCCTCGACCGACATGCCCTCGGCATCGACCGTGCGGACACGCACGTGCACACCGTGGAAGATGCCGGCGTGCTTGAGCGCCTCATGGACGGAGAGATACGCGTCCTGGAGCTTGATGTATTTGCCGACAAGTGCGATCTCGATCTCGCCCTCGCGCTCGTCGAGGCGGTGCACCAGGTCGAGCCACTCGCCGAGATCGGTGGGGGCCCAGGGCAGGTGCAACTTCTCGCAGACGAGACGGTCGAGGCCCTCCTCCTGCAGCGCGACCGGCACCGAGTAGACGTCGGGCACGTCACGATTCGAGATGACAGCGCCCGGGTCGATATCGGCGAAGAGGGCGATCTTGTCGCGGATCTCGAGCGAGAGCGCATCGCGCGTGCGGCAGACGACGATGTCGGGGTGGATGCCGATGCGGCGCAGCTCGTTCACCGAGTGCTGTGTCGGCTTCGTCTTCAGCTCGCCGGCCGCCTCGATGTACGGGACGAGCGTGACGTGCAGGTACAGGACGTTCTCGGGGCCAACCTCCCGCCGTAACTGGCGGATCGCCTCGAGGAACGGCAGCGACTCGATGTCGCCGACGGTGCCGCCGATCTCGGTGATGACGACGTCGCAGTCGGTGGACTCCGCCATGCGGCGGATGCGCTCTTTGATCTCGTTGGTGATGTGCGGGATGACCTGCACGGTGGAGCCGAGGTACTCGCCCTTGCGCTCCTTGCGCAGCACGCGATCCCAGACGGCGCCCGCCGTGTGGCTCGCGTTGCGCGACAGGTTCTCGTCGATGAAGCGCTCGTAGTGGCCGATGTCGAGGTCGGTCTCGGCGCCGTCCTCGGTGACGAAGACCTCGCCGTGCTGGAACGGGCTCATCGTGCCGGGGTCGATGTTGAGGTACGGGTCGAGCTTCTGCACCTGCACCTTGAGGCCGCGCGCCTTGAGCAGCCGGCCGAGCGAGGCGGCGGTGATGCCTTTGCCGAGCGACGAGACGACGCCGCCGGTGACGAAGACGTACTTGGTGGGGTGCCCGCTCACCGTTGCTGCCTGCCCGCGCGGTCGATCGCGCGCAGCCCCGGCGTGCTCTCGATGAGCGCTCCCAGCGACCGCAGCTCGCCGAGAACGGTGAACCCGCCGAGCGCCGAGATGGCGATCCAGCGAGAGCGTCCGGTCAGGCGAGGCACTGCCTCCAAACCTAGCACGGCACCGAGCGCGTTCGAACCGGTGTCGCCGAGCATCGTCATCTCCCGGAGATCGTAGGGGGCGAGCATGACGGCGATCCCCGCGTAGGGCGCGACCGACCGGCCGCGGAGGAGCGCAGCGACGGCCAGAAACACCTTCAACGTGCGCCCGGGCTTCGTGTCGAGCAGATTGAGCGCATTCGCCGACAGGCCGACGAGCAGGCCGCCCGAGAGCGACCCCGTGGCGGCCGCGCCGACCGCCGGGATCGCCACCGCCTTGAGCACGCCGGTCGTGCGGCCGGCGGCGAGGTGGCCACGCCAGCCACGCTCGGCGCCGCTCCAGAGGTCGTCGGCGAGGCCGACCGCCGCGACGGCGGCTACCGTGGCGGCGGTGCGCCGCGGCGCGCACAGGCCCCCGAGCGCGACGGCGGCGCCGACGAGCGGCAGGCGCAGCCCGCGGTGGTTGGTGGCCTGCGGCCCCAGGGCGAGCAGCAGGTCGGCGAGCTGCCGGCCACGGTGTGCGAAGCCGGCGAGGTCGCGGCCCGTGGCGCGGTGCTCGAGGTCGATTTCGATCTCCTCGACGGACAGGCCCGCCCGGGCTGCGTCGATCGTCATGCGCGCCTCCACGCCGAAGCCGGCGGCTACGGGAAAGCAGGCGGCGCGGGCCGACGTAGAGAGGCAGCGCTGCCCGGAGAGCGGCTCGCGCGCCTCGTGGGCAGCCGCCGCCCGGATGACGGCGCGGGCGACCCGCTTGACGAGGCCGAAGCCGCCGCCCTGGCGGCGGCTGAACGCTGCGATCGCGAGATCGGCGCCGCTTCCGCTGAGCGGGCGCAGGTCGCCACGCAGGTCGGCGTCGCACAGCAGGACGGGACCAGGTGGCGCAGCCTGCTCCGCGAGCGTCAGCGCCTGGCCCTTGCCGCGACGCGCGAGACGGACGACACGCGCGCCGGCGTTCTCAGCAACTGCGGCTGTAGCGTCGCGCGAGCCGTCGTCGGCAACGATGACCCCCGCTTCGGGGAAGGCGCGCAGCAGCTGGGCGACGGTCTCCGCGATCCGTTCCTCCTCGTCCCGAGCGGCGACGAGAATCGTGAGCCGGGCGTCTCCC